>JBKJMR010000510.1:0-3223 GCA_046596275.1 Bacteroidia bacterium
TGTTCAGGTAAGCATGGGGCTGTCCAAGCGCCTCATTAAATGTTTCAAGTTGATTTTTGGGAAATTCAGCTAAATTATGGGATTTGATTTGTTTCACCAGCTCGGTAAATGAAAGCATTGAGGAGCGGATTTCTTCAAAGTCCATCGAGCTGCCAAGTTCTTTACTGCGGATTAAATCTTTTTCAATATCATAGGAAAGTATTGTATTGAATCTATCCACAATTGAATCAACTATCACTTGTTTTTCGTCCTTGGTTGCCATTTTATTTTGAGTAAATTATAAATTGGATAAATTTTTCTCAATTCTCTTCTGCAACTCATTCCCCTTAGCAAACTGCTCCTTCAATGTAGTCTTCAACTCCGCCATCTTCTCCTCAAACGGAATCAAATCTTCTTCCGCATCTTCTGTTCCCACATAAATGCCGGGAGTCAATTTAAAATCCTGCTTGCGTATTTCTTCCAATGTTGCCGTTTTGCAAAATCCTGCCACATCATTGTAACTGCCTTTTACATTTCTCCACTCATGGTAAACGCCGCTTATCCGTTCCATCTCCGCATCGGTAAGCACGCGCAGCTTACGGGAAGTCATTTCTCCCAGCTTGCTTGCATCGATAAAAAGAATTTCATTTTTGCGTTCGCGGTGTATTTTATTTTTTCCATTACGCGTTTTGCTCAGGAAAAACAAACATGCGGGAATTCCTGTTGTAAGAAATAATTTATCGGGCAGGCGCACAATACAATCTACCATGCCTTGCTCCACCATAAATTCCCGCACATTCCGTTCGCCTTTGGTATTACTCGTCATTGCGCCATTTGCCATTACAATTCCGGCAGAACCTTTATCGCTGAGGTGGCTCCACACGGTTTGAAACCACATGTAGTTGGCATTTCCATCTGTTACTACAGGTTCATTGCCGCCAATCTTAAACAAGCGCGGATCATTCTCCGGAAGATCTTCCGGGTGCCACTGGCTTACATTGAACGGCGGGTTCATGATGATGTAATCCGCTTTCAGCTCAGGTAATTTATCATTCAGTAAAGAATCGCCCAGCTGCAATTCAAAATGTAAATCGCGTAAAGCGAGATTCATTTTCGCAAGACGCAAGGTGCCATCGTAACGTTCCTGTCCGTAAATAGAAATGTCGCCCCTGTTACCCCCATGCGCTTTTATAAATTTCAGCGATTGCACAAACATTCCCCCGCTGCCACATGCGAGATCGGCAATTTTACCTTTCAGCGGCTCGAGCATTTCCACGAGTAGTCGTACAATACAACCCGGTGTAAAGAACTGTCCGGCACCGGAACCTTCTGCAATAGCAAATCGTCCAATGTAAAATTCATATATACGCCCCAGCACATCACTTTCCGGGTTATTCTTCTCTGAAAATTTCGGATTGGAAAACATGGTGATGAGTCCGCCAAGTTGTCTTGCTGTAAGCTGGCTTTTCACAAACAAACGTGGCAAAACACCTTTCATTTCAGGTCGCGAGCGGGAGATGGTATCTTCCAGCAGTTCAAACGCATCATCAGTTTTAACTTTGATATCGTCCTGGTCGGCATTGTCCTGTAAATATTGCCAGGTAGCCTTTTTGGGAATTATAAAAACGTTTTTTGAAATGTATT
The DNA here is from genome assembly GCA_046596275.1 of Bacteroidia bacterium. Lineage (GTDB taxonomy): Bacteria > Bacteroidota > Bacteroidia > Palsa-965 > Palsa-965. The sequence continues at coordinate 1,624 of JBKJMR010000510.1, forward strand.
CGTCAGGATCGTTTACAATATTATCCTGTTCCTTTTTATTTTTTGTGAAGTAAGGAGATTTCGGTTCGTTTACGAGGTTCAACAATTCATCGCGCCTCACTTCATACCGTTCACTGATATGCTTGAGGAAAATAAGAGAGAGGACGTAATCCTTATATTGATTTTCCGCAACAGCGCCACGCAATTCATTCGCTACATTCCAAAGCTCTTTCTCAAAATCAATATCCGCTTTGGATTTTTCAACAGCTTTCGCCACATTTTTTGCCATATTCAAAACTATCTTTTTTGGTAAAGTGGGTATTTAGCGCAACAGTGAATTTAAGGAAACTGATTATTACAACTTCTACAGCTTGCCCAAAGAGAGGAATAGAGTTCTGATTTTTTAATTGCCATTATTTTCTGCTATTTTTATTTTATTGATTTATTTTTATCCGTAAAAGAAATCGGTACTCATAATTGTTGTTAGTAATATGTGCTTTGCGGAAATCTTATATGATGATAAATTTTCCTATTTCGTTTTATTGTTTTTGTTTTTTTGAAGACTTATTTTTTTAACATCCTCTTCCAGGTGTTTCAGGTTTTCGATAGATAATTTGTCCTGAATCTTTTTATATTTCTCGTATTCTTTTCCTGCAATTTTTTCGGCTTTGCCGTGTGATACTTTACCTGAATCCAAGAGTATTTCTCTTTCATTTATGATAAGGATATCATGCAATTTTTTAATCCAGTCTTTCATGTGCATTACTTTGCGTTGCAGGGCCTGACTTTCTGCAAAACTCAAATACTGTTCTACCAATAAATTTAATTGTTTCAATTCATCTAAAGACAGATAGTTTTTTGCTACGGTGATATCCGTTTTTCGCACTTTCTCTCCTTTAAATGCAGTAAGACCCATATTGAGTTTTTTTGCATTTGCCCTTTCTACAATAAGTTCAGCGGCTGTATGGTGGTGTATTGCCCAATGAAATTTGTTTTGAATTGTGGCGAAAAATTCCTGAGTTAAATCACCTTTAGGATCGTAATCAACACTCGTGCTGTATATTTCACGGACTTTGTAATAGAAATTTTTCTCACTGGTTCGTATATCCCTGATACGTTCCAACAATTCTTCAAAATAAGGATTGCTATACCCCGCTTCTTTAAGACGCTGATCATCCAGAACAAAACCCTTTACTATGTATTCCCGGAGGCGTTGTGTTGCCCAAATGCGGAATTGTGTACCTCTTTGGGATTTTACCCTATAACCTACTGAAATGATAACATCAAGATTATAAAATGCCAGTTCTCTTTCAACATCCCTGTTACCTTCTTTTTGAACTGTTCGGTAATTCCGAACAGTTGCTTCCTCATTCAATTCACCTTCCGAAAATACATTTGTAATGTGCTCGCTTATAGTGGATTTTGCTTTTTGAAATAAATCCCCTATTTGATTAAGGTTTAACCAAACAGTTTCGTCCTGTAACCGTACATTAATTTTAGTAATGCCGTCATCGGTTTGATATAATATGATCTCTGACTTATTCTCCATGATAAATTATATGCCATGTTTCTTTTTAACGTTCAAACCAAGTGAAAAGAAACAGATTAATCTTACAACTTC
>JBKJMR010000530.1:0-4010 GCA_046596275.1 Bacteroidia bacterium
ATCTCAATGAATTTGTTCCCGGCCAGGATTACGACGGAATAAAAAAATTCAATCTCAATAATGGTTTCAAAGACCCATCAATGCTGCGCGAAAAGCTGGCGCTCGATTTTTTGAATGCGCATAATGTTACCGCTCCCCGCTGCAACTACGCACGCGTTTATCTCAATGGTGTTTATTGGGGATTATATACCATCGTCGAAGAAATTGATTCCAAATTTTTAAAGCAGCATTATCCCGACGACAATGGAAATCTTTTCAAAGGCGATCCTTCCGGCGATTTGAAATATTACGGAACAGCACAATCATCGTATTACTCGCATTACGAGTTGGAAAATAATACAACGCAAAACGACTGGTCAGATCTTTTACACGCTATTGACATTATTAACAACACGCCAACCACATCTTTCTATGATTCGCTTGAAACGGTTTTCGATTCCTGGAGCTATTTAAATTACATGGCCGCAACAAATATGTTCTCCAACCTCGATTCATACATTGGCAGCGGACATAATTATTACATCTACAATGATTCTAATTATTTCCGTTTCCGCTGGATTGCATGGGATGTGAATGAATCATTCGGAAATTTTATGATGAATTTCAACACCAACACCATTCAAACCATGCCGTATGATTTTATCAGCATGCCCGCAACATCCCGCCCGCTCGCAATGAAAATGCTGGCCGATCCCACGTATCGCGCCATGTACCTTACCTGCTTCTGCAACCTCATGCCGTATTTCAATAATGCAAACATGGATGCAACCATCGACAGCCTCGCAAACGTGATTCGATCTTCTGTTTATTCCGACACGCTGAAATTTTTCACCAACCAGCAGTTTGAAAATAATCTCACTATGCCTGTAAACAGTACACCCGGAATAAAATCATTCATTGCGGCAAGAAGCGCGAGTCTTACCTCACAGCTTTCTTTCACGGGCTGCTGGCTCGGAGCACCCGAAACAATTTCTGAACAGCAATCGTTGAGCATTTATCCGAATCCGGCTGCACAATCCGCAACACTCTTTATTCCCGGCGCAAGTATTTCTGCATCACAGGTAAAAGTCCTGGATGTGAATGGAAAGGAAGTTCAAACCATTTTCATCAATGCTGTTTCAGCCAATACCTTATCGCTCTCCACTGCGGAACTGGCAAACGGTGTTTATTTTATCGTCTTAAACACAGAAGGAAAAGCTCCTGTTACGGCAAAGCTTGTGGTAATGCATTAAGAGAGTTGCAAAGGTTCAGAAAACTGATAACTTTACACTGCATTCATACAAACGTAACGGCTTGTTCATTTTGCAAGGCGTTACGTTTATGATGCGCAATCAAACTCTCTACTCTATGAAACGTTATTTGTTGCTCCCCGCAATCGCCTTCCTTATTATGATGATCGCATCATGCGACAGTGGCCCTGGCCAGGGTGGACAAGCCACTATAACTGGCAAGGTTTATGCAAAAGGTAATTGGAATTCAACCTGCACAATTTATAGAGATTCCAGCGACGGCTGGGTTCCGTATTATGTGCCCGATGTTGAAGTGTATATCATTTATGGTGAAGAACCCTCTTACGGAGAACGTGTACGCACCGGTCCTGATGGAACTTTCCAGTTCAAATACCTGCGCCGGGGAAGCTATACAGTTTACGTCTATTCCAATGATTGCACATCGCTTTCGGGAATAGAAACGATCTATGCAAAGGTCGAGGTCACAGATAAAAAGCAGGAAGTAAATTTAACCAACCTGAGAATTAATAAATAATTCTATGAACCGCGCGCTCGTTTTATTATCCGTTTGTTTCTTTGCCGCTTCTTCACTTTTCGCTCAGTCCAAAAAACAAATCAAAGAGCTGAAGATTAAAAGTGTTGTGGAAACTACCGTCATCTATAAAGACGGAAAAGAAACAACGAATTACAAATCAGAATCCAGCACATTTGATAAGGACGGAAATACAACCGTTCACATCGAATACAATGCGGATGGATCTGTAAAACGGAAAGAAACAACGAAGTATGCCGGCAAAGAGAAAGCCGAAGAAATTGTAGAGCATCCGTCTTCTTCAAACGATATTAACGATCAGAAAAAATACAAGCGCACCACATGGAAATTCAATGCTAACGGAGATAAAACGGAAGAAATTGAATATGACGCGGCAGGAAACGTGACCAAAAAAACCACCTTTGCGTATAACTCAAAAGGCGAACGTGTTTTTGAAATGGAATATGATGGCGCAGGAAAGCTGCTGAAAAAATCAGCTTTCGGTTATGATAAAAAAGGTCTTAAAACGGAGAAAAAAGTTTACGGTCCGACAGATGTGCTTGAGAAGCATGTAAAATACACTTACACTTTTTAATCCAACGTGAAAGAAGCGGTACAAGCGATACTCGATACATTTGAAACCATCACTCTTGCAGAGATGGATAGGGTGAAGCTTATGGACCGAACCGATCAGAAATTCAATTTCAATATCGCCCAGCTTCCTGCATTATTAAATGAAGTTCGTGATCATTATCGCGTGCTTGAAGTTTCAGGAACGAAAATGAGTCGTTATGAAACCCTGTATTACGACACACCTTCCTTCGATCTTTTCCGCAAGCATCACAATGGCCAGATGAATCGTTATAAGATCCGTTTACGCCGTTACGTGGAATCTGATCTTAATTTTTTTGAGATAAAATTCAAAAACAATAAAGGCCGTACGATAAAAAAGCGTGTAAAGAAGGCGGATCTTGAAAAAAGTATTTCCGGAAAAGCAGAAGAGCTGCTGGCGAATACTTCAGGAATGGAACCGCATCATATTGAGCCAAAACTTTGGGTGAATTACAATCGCATTACGCTTGTCAATAGATTTGAGGAAGAACGCATCACGATTGATCTTGACCTTGAAGTAAAAAACGGAAATGACGTTGCTGATTTTACCGGCCTTGTCATCGTTGAAGCAAAACAAGCAAAAGCACACGATACTGCATTTGTAAAACGTTTAAAAAACCTGCACATCCGCGAAGGTGGCACCAGTAAATATTGTCTCGCAGTAAGCAAGCTTATTCCTGACATTAAAAAGAATAATTTCAAACCTGCTCTCCTCACCATACAGAAAATTATCAATGACACGAACGCTGCTTAAATTTTTACTGCCCTTTTTTCTGCTTGTTTTTTCTCCGGCACCTTCCCTGTACGCACAGGAAACTTCCGGCGATAATGTGACCATGAACAGCGAGGACGATAATAACGACGACAAGAAGAAAAAGAAAAAAGAAAAAGAAGAGGAAAATACCGATGCTACTTTTTTCTCTATCGGAATGGATCGTTTTACACCGGCGTTTTTTACTCGCCTGCTGATCGATTTAGTCTCGATGTTCATTCTTATACGCCTGATTTATTTCCCGGTGTATAAACGCCGCGATCATCTCTTCACGTTCTTCATGTTCAACATCACGATATTTATTATCACGAATTTACTTAACGCCAAATCGGGATTTTCTACAGGCGCAGCATTCGGTTTATTCGCGGTTTTTTCATTGCTGCGTTATCGGACAGAAGATATTTCAGCGCGTGATATGACGTATTTGTTTACCGTGATCGCACTCGGATTGATGAGCTCGGTGAACAAAGGAAATATTCTTGAAATGAGCATCATCAATGCAATCATTCTTATCGCGGCATTCCTGCTCGATGGAAATGTGTTGATCAAAACCGAATTTATCAAAACTGTTCAATACGAAAACATTGAGCTTATCAAACCAGAACGCTACCCCGAACTGCTTGCCGATCTGAGCGCACGAACAGGGCTTACAGTTCACAAAGCAAGCATCGGTAAAGTGGATTTTCTTCGTGATACAGCGACGATCAAAGTATATTACCACGAGAATAAAAACCAGGAGCAGGAATAACATGAAACGTCTTCTCCTTTCGATTTTCATTTTTACTATTTCGCTTCCTGCGATTTCACAAAGGGAAGACTTCGGTGCGTGGATGACACTCAGTCTTAATAAGGATTTCAACAAAAA
>JBKJMR010000589.1:0-10404 GCA_046596275.1 Bacteroidia bacterium
GAGTGAATCTGCAATGAGCACGGCACCCGGATTTTCACGACAGGTCGCTCTTGAAAATGTTGCAAACGGATTATATGTTTTGCGAATCAGCAATGTGAATAATGGAACTGTTGAAACATACAAGCTTTCTATTCAGCATTGATCTTTCGACTTTCTTACGAATAAAAAATCCCCGGCAGCTACTGTCGGGGATTTTTCATTCTTACAATCTTCTGCCTTCGAAAAATTTTCTATTGCACAGTAACACGAATTTCTTTTTTAGTAATTCTTCCATCAGCATCATTGACATTAAAGATCCACCGTTCTGTTCCGGGAGTGGTTCTTGTTGTAACGGTAATATCTTTTTCAAAATGATCCCTGTCATTCGGACCGATATAATTTCTTGAAACAAGGCTCGGAAGATTTGTGCCGTCATACGCCACTTCTGTATATAAAGCAGAAAGCTCATCAGAACCTTTTGTCATTTGCATGCGCACTAAAAAAGTTGAACCCGGAGTTGCGATGACATCCGAAGAAGTATAACCTGCTCCCGATTTTAAAGTTAGTTCAGGCGGTGTATCTCCCTTGTTGCAGGAGGCAATCAATAAAACGGATAAGAAGAAAATTATATTTCTCATAAATCAAATTTACTAAAAAGGAAGCAGGGACAAATCCCTAAACTCAAAACCCGCAACTCAAAACCCAAAACTCCGAACTAGAAACTCGAAACTCCGAACTTTTTTCCCTTACCTTTGCACCCTCATGACGATCCGGGAAATTATCGGAATGTATGAGAACAGTTCGCCACAAGCGAATCAACTGATACAGGAGCTGGGTGGAACAAAGCCGACACGGATTCAAGTCCGGGGATTAGCAGGTTCTGCAGGGGCATTTATTGCCTGGTCCACAATAAAACGAACTTCGCAATCACATCTTTTCATCCTTCCCGACCAGGAATCCGCTGCTTATTTTCTCAATGACCTCGAAGGATTAGCCGGCGCCGTTAATGCGAATGATGAAGCAGCAACCACAACACCGATCTTCTTTTTTCCTGCTTCTTACAGAAAAGCGTATCACATCGAAGAGACAGATAATGCGAATGTGCTGTTGCGCGCTGAAGTGTTGGATCGCATCCGCAGGGAAAAAAAAGTTGTCGTTGTGACGTATCCCGGTGCATTGGCCGAAAAAGTTGTGACCAGGAAATTGTTGGAGCAGAATACCCTTCAACTAAAACGCACGGAGAAAATTTCAATCGCGTTTGTCACCGACTTGCTGCACGAATACGGATTTGACCGCTCTGATTATGTTTATGAAGCGGGACAATATGCAGTGCGCGGCGGAATCGTTGACGTTTTTTCATTCGCAAATGAACATCCGTACCGTATAGAATTTTTCGGCGATGAAGTGGATTCCATCCGAACCTTTGATACGCTCACTCAATTATCGATCAAAAATTTAGACCGGCTCACGATCATTCCGAACGTGCAGGGAAAATTGCTGATCGAAAGCCGCGAATCTTTCTTTGATTATTTCTCTTCTGCGGTTCATGAAAATAATGGTGCGCCGAATGCATTGTGGCTGACAGATATTGAGGGAGCAGAAGGGTTGATTGAAAAAGAATTTGAAGCTGTCCGGAAAATTTTTGCCGAAGCAACAGAACATTCTCCTGTACGCCATCTTTCACCGGAAGAACAATACATCAACGGTGAAAAATTCCGCGAAGAAATACTGGATTTTACATTGGTAGAATTCGGCAATCGATTTTTATTAAAGAATGCTGTTGAGATTGAATTTTCATTTTCTCCCCAACCTTCTTTCCAGAAAAATTTTGATCTTATCACACAAGCGCTTGCGAAAAATACTTCGCAGGGTTACAAGAATATAATTTTCACCGACAGCGCAAAGCAGGCCGAACGGTTGTACAAAATCTTCGAAGACATCGGAAGAAAGCTTGATTATTCAACGCTTGTTCATTCCGTGCACGAAGGATTTGTTGATCACACTTTAAAAATGGCCTGCTTTACCGATCACCAGGTTTTTGAGCGTTATCACCGTTTCCGTTTGCGTGATGGATTCCAGCGCAAGAAAGAAGCGCTTACTATCAAAGAATTGCGCGGACTCAATCCGGGAGATTATGTCGTACACATTGATCATGGTGTAGGACGTTTTGCGGGGCTTGAAAAAATTGAAGCGGGCGGGAAATTCCAGGAAGCGATTCGCCTTGTGTACCGCGATAACGATGTGTTGTATGTAAGCATTCATTCGCTTCACCGCATTTCGAAATTCGCAGGAAAAGATGGTGAAGTTCCGCGCATCGATAAGATCGGATCTGCTGTCTGGCAGAATTTAAAGCAGAAAACAAAAACGCGTGTTAAAGAAATTGCATTCGACCTGATCAAGTTATACGCAGCAAGAAAAGCGCAGGAAGGATTTCAGTTTTCACCCGATAATTATTTGCAGAATGAGCTTGAAGCATCTTTCATTTATGAAGATACACCCGATCAGCTCAAAGCAATTAACGATGTAAAACGCGACATGGAAAATAAACATCCGATGGACCGTCTTGTTTGCGGTGATGTCGGATTCGGGAAAACAGAAGTTGCTATTCGCGCAGCATTCAAAGCAGTTTGCGATTCCAAACAAGTTGCTGTTTTAGTTCCGACAACCATTCTTGCCATTCAGCATTATAAAACATTTTCGGAGCGATTAAAAGATTTTCCTGCGAAGATCGATTACATCAATCGTTTTCGTTCTGCGAAAGAGAAAAAGGAAATTCTTGCAAAACTCGCTTCCGGGCAATTGGATATTCTCATTGGCACGCATGGCATTGTGGGGAAAGATGTAAAGTTTAAAGATCTTGGTTTGTTGGTGATCGATGAAGAGCAGAAGTTCGGAGTAGGGGTGAAGGATAAATTAAAAACGATCAAAACAAACGTCGATACACTTACACTTACCGCTACACCGATTCCGAGAACGCTGCAGTTTTCATTGATGAGCGCACGTGATTTAAGTGTTATTAATACTCCGCCACCGAATCGTTTTCCTGTACAAACTGAATTGCATACCATGAGCGAAGAGCTGGTGCGTGATGCGGTGATGTTTGAAATTCAAAGAGGCGGCCAGGTGTTTTATGTCCACAATCGCGTTTCAAATATTTATGAAGTTGCAGGAATGATCCAGCGGCTTTGCCCGGATGCGCGCGTAGGTGTTGGTCACGGACAATTAGACGCGCACAAGCTTGAAGCTGTGATGGTGGATTTTATCGAAGGAAATCTTGATGTATTGGTTGCAACAACGATTATTGAATCCGGACTTGACATCAGCAATGCGAATACGATCATCATCAACGATGCGCACATGTTCGGATTAAGCGATCTGCATCAAATGCGCGGACGTGTTGGACGTTCAAATAAAAAAGCATTTTGTTACCTGATGACGCATCCCGTTTACCTTCTGACTTCAGAAGCGCAGCGCAGGTTAAAAGCAATCGAAGAATTTTCTGACCTGGGCAGCGGATTTCATATTGCATTACGCGATCTCGATATTCGTGGCGCCGGCGATCTGCTTGGCGGCGAACAGAGTGGTTTCATTTCTGATATCGGCTACGACATGTACCAGAAAATTCTCGATGAAGCAATTCGTGAATTGAAAGAAACTGAATTCAAGGAATTATTCAAAGAAGAAGAAGAGTTGCGTGAATTGCGTAAGGATGATACTTCCGCGAAACACATTGGCGTATATGTGCGCGATACACAAATTGACACCGACCTGGAAATTCTTATTCCGGATGAATACGTCGACAATATCACTGAACGTCTTTCACTTTATCGCCAGCTGGATGATACGCAAACCGAAGATGATCTCGGAAGATTTGAATCCTCATTGCGCGATCGTTTCGGCCCGATACCACAACAAGTAATTGAGCTTATCGACACAATTCGTTTGCGCTGGCTGGGAATGGATATTGGCCTCGAAAGATTGGTGCTGAAGGGTAACAGGATGACCGGTTATTTTATTTCAAATAAAAATTCAGCGTATTACCAGTCGGAAGCATTTACACGCGTGCTGAAATTCATACAATCAAATCCACGCGCAGCAAAGATGAAAGAGGCGAATAACAAATTGACATTGACATTTGAAAACGTGAAGAGTGTGAAAGCAGCATTAGGAATACTTGGACCGCTTTCGAGGTAAACCTGCGCTGCTGATTTGGTAACTTAGAGGAATTAATCATTCATCAACCGCGGCAGCAATAATGAAAACTGACCTGACCCCTTATCAAATCTGCGAAGCCGCCAATGTGCTGTTTCTCGAAAAAGGTTTTGATAATGTGAGCATGACAGAAATTGCAGCAAAAGCATCTGTTGATGAAGCTGATCTGTATACTTGTTTCGGAAATAAGCAAGACATCGTTTTGTTTTTATATCAGCGTATCAATGCGGATTGGCAATTGTAAGTGAATGAAATTTCGGAAACTAAATTAGCCAGCCGTTTTGAATTAGCGATCGCGCCCCCGCGTTAAAACCCCCAACCAAAATATTCCATCGAGCCATTAATTTCCTCCGCGTACCTTCCGCGCCCCCGCGTTAAAAAAAAATCGCGTAAGGGATTGCAGCAAGCTACCCAGTAGCGCGAAAAGCCCGACCTGAAAGGACACGACCAAATTCCAGAAAACTTTCTTTTAATTTAATTCCCCGCGCTTTCTCCGCGCCCCCGCGTTAAAACCCCCAACCAAAATATTCCATCGAGCCATTAATTTCCTCCGCGTCTTCCGCGCCCCCGCGTTAAAAAAAATCGCGTAAGGGATTGCAGCAGCTACCGTGTAGCGCGAAAAGCCCGACCTGAAAGGACACGCCCAAATTCCAGAAAACTTTCTTTTAATTTAATGCCTCCGCGCTTTCTCCGCGCCCCCGCGTCTCCGCGTTAAAATCCATCCATGGAAATTTCTCCCATCGCAAAACACTTCCGCTCATAAATCTCTCCCCATCCGCCTATAAAAACACATAAACACAATTGAAAACGCAATCGAAAAAACTGCATCAACCCCACTCCAAAAACCAAAATCACCAACCAATAACTGCACCCCAATTTTCGCAATAGTGATATAAGCAAACAATTCGGAGCCCCACTTTTTCATATACCAAACACCAACTAACGAAATAAAGCGCAACGCAATAATAGATCCATACAACATCGGGTACCAGCCACCAACATCACGAATGCCCGGAGCAGAAATAGCAATGATTTGCCCCGCCGAAAAAATAAATCCGATGACACCAAGTATCGAAATTATAATCGGACGTTTATGTGCTGCTATTGGCATAATTCAAAATTCAAGATTCAAAATTGAAAATTATTCTGATTAGAAAGATGTATTTTTTTATTAGAATATTGAATATTGAATATTGAATATTGAATATTGAATATTGAATATTTTTTTGAATCAATTACTTCTTATAGCTTCCACCGGATCCAATTGCGCTGCAGAATATGCCGGAATAAATCCAGAAATAATTCCGATGAGCACAGAGATTGTTAATCCAAGTGTAATATTATTCAACGAAAGCACAAATCCGAAATCGATAAACTCATTGGCAACAAGCACCAGCGCATAATCGAGCAGCAATCCTAAAATGCCGCCGAACAAACAGAGCACAACCGATTCGGCCAAAAACTGCATGAGGATAAACCAGCGTTTTGCACCAAGCGATTTTTGAATTCCGATCTGGCTCGTACGTTCGCGCACAGACACAAACATGATATTTGCAATTCCGAATCCGCCAACCAAAATAGAAAACGCACCAATGATCCACCCGATAATTCCGACAACACCAAACACTTCCTGCAGCGGACCTGCGAGCACACTCACTTCATTCAGCGCAAAATTTTCCTGCTCAGAAGGTTTTATGCGGCGCACACTTCTCATAATTCCTTTCAGCTCATCTTTCAAATCTGCAATCTGCACATTGCTTTTGGTTTTCACCATCATGTAAGGTTCGCTGCGTTCGCTTTCCACATCGAGCATGGAACGCGCAAAGCTCATAGGAATCACAACTTGATTATCGCTGCTGTTGCCCATCATACTTTCGCCTTCCGCTTTGAACACGCCAATGACAAAAGCTTTTCTTCCTTTAATAGTAATCGATTTTCCAACTGCTTCTTCATTACGAAAAAGTCCGTCGGCGATAGCGCTGCCAATAAGCACAACCGATTTTCCGGTGGCACATTCCTGCTCGGTAAAATATCTTCCTGCCGAAAGGTCAAATGGTTTTACGCGGTCGTATTCATAAGTAGTGGCAACAATAGAAGCGTTTTCGATGAAGGAAGTTTTGTAACGTAAAGTAGCTTCCGTATTTGCCGAATAAACCACCGCATCAGCCAATAAGGAACGGCGTTTTATTTCTTCGCTTTCGCGTTCAGTAAAAATCGGGCGGTTGAAATATTCCCACCATTTCCATTCGCCTTCCGGAACCCACGGCATGCGTTGCACAAAAACCACATCTTCGCCCAGCGATTTTACACTGCCGCGAATTTTTCCGGCCATCGAATCCACAGCAGTAAACACAGCAATGATGGCAAAAATTCCGATTGTAATTCCGAGCAGCGAAAGCAACGTACGCAAGCGGTTTACCCGAAGCGCATGGAAGGCAAAAAGCACACTTTCACGAAGGAGGGTGAGGAATAACATGCGGCAAAGTTACTCGTTTTGATTAGGGAGCGAACCGCAAGGAGCAGTAAAGTTCGGTTCGGCTCCGGTGTTCCGCTACAAAGTTCCGGGTAAACCTTATTCTTCCCCATCATCATAACAGTCGGAACGTTTTCCGCTACACCCCGGGCTAGGAAATCAAACCGTTCGGAGCAGCAAATGGACAGGTTTATTCACACATGCAGATCCAGCCGGAATTCACCTTTACATTAAGTGAGAGATCGTTCGCACAAGGCCCGCGCGCACAGGACGCACCTACGGCGCTTTAAGGATTTTTGCAGTATTAGATTATAGACAGAACGCACCTACGGCGCTAATTTTCTAATCAACTAATAGCGACGTAGGGGCGACCTGTCTATAAGCACCGAACTTCAACTAAAGTTCCGGGTGCGACCTCTCTATAAGCACCGAACTTCAATTAAGATCCGTAGGTGCGACCTGTCTATATCTTGCCCTCCCCCAAATAAAAAGCGCCGTAAGTGCGACCTGTCTATATCTTGCCTTCCCCCAAATGAAAAGCGCCGTAGGTGCGACCTGTTCTCATAAAGGAAATCTATCTCATCATAGAAATTCTCTCATTCGTAATCTTACTTCAATACAGCTAAGCTTAATGAAATTGCCAATGGAGCCGAAAATAATTATTTCATCCGCGCGTTGGCAAGTCCTGTAGGGGCGACATTTTACCTGCCACCGCAATTTCTCATAGCAAAGCAACCACCACAAAGCCAAATCAAAGAATAGAATTTCACACCCAAAACCCCACATTTAAAAACAATATGCCCACACTTATCCAAACCGCTAAAATTTGTAAAATTTCCGACTAATATTTACTTGCCGAAATCCGTCTGCTCAAAAACTAAATCCGGGTTCCACAACATGTTTTATGAACAGCCCACGCCCTTTATCAACATTGGGAAAAAACACCGATTCCGCCGCAATTCAGGGCACTAAAACGCTTAGCTTTGAATTCAATTTCCCTGAGAATATTATGAGTGGTCAAAAGAAAATAAAAAACGCCCTTATTTCCGTATTTTATAAAGATAATCTTGAACCGGTTATCCGTAAACTGCATGAGCTTGGCGTCGGACTTTACAGCACGGGCGGAACACAAACGTTTATCGAAGGTTTGAAAATTCCGGTAACACCTGTTGAAACATTAACCTCTTATCCATCCATTCTCGGTGGAAGAGTAAAAACATTGCATCCGAAAATTTTCGGTGGAATTCTTTCGCGCCGCGGACTAGAATCAGATGTTGCGCAGTTGGAAGAATATGAAATTCCCGAAATCGATTTAGTCATCGTTGATCTTTATCCATTCGAACAGACGGTTGCTTCAGGTGCTTCTGAACAGGATATCATTGAGAAGATCGACATCGGTGGAATTTCTCTGATCCGCGCAGCAGCAAAAAATTTCTCTGATGTGATAATCATTTCTTCGCGTAATGATTATCCATCGCTGCTGCAATTGCTGAATGAACAAAACGGAAATTCAGAATTAGCAGACAGAAAAAAATTCGCTACAAAAGCATTTTCAGTTTCTTCGCAATACGATTCTGCCATTTTTAACTGGTTCAATTCAGACAATGAAGAATTGGTTTTTCGTCATGCAGAAAATGGCGGACGTTCGCTTCGTTACGGAGAAAATCCGCATCAGCAGGCAAAATTTTTCGGAGACCTTTCCGGAATGTTCGAGCAGCTGAATGGCAAAGAGCTTTCTTACAATAACCTGCTTGATGTTGATGCAGCTGTCGGACTCATTGCTGATTTTGCTGAGCCGACATTTGCAATCATCAAACACAATAACGCCTGCGGACTTGCTTCCCGCGATTCGCTGGTGGACGCGTGGAATGCGGCGCTTGCTGCCGATCCGGTTTCTGCTTTCGGTGGAATTTTAGTTTGCAACCGCAACATCGATGTAACTGCTGCGCTTGAGATCACGAAAATTTTCTTCGAAGTAATTATTGCGCCTTCCTACGATCCGGCAGCAATTGACATTCTCAAGCAGAAACAAAACAGGATTATACTCGTACAAAAACCTGTCAAGCTCCCCAACACACAATTCCGCTCATTGCTCAATGGCGTAATTGCACAGGAGAAAGATCTTCGCACCGAATCTACCGCCGACATGAAACCCGTTACTGCTTCTGTCCCGACTGCGCAGGAATACGACGACCTCGTTTTTGCAAATAAGCTGGTGAAGCATACCAAATCAAACACCATCGTTTTTGCAAAGAACCGTCAGCTGCTCGCAAGCGGTACCGGCCAGACTTCACGCGTTGATGCATTGAAACAGGCGATTGTTAAAGCACAGTCATTCGGCTTTGATCTCAACGGAGCAGTAATGGCTTCCGATGCATTTTTCCCTTTCCCTGACTGCGTAGAAATTGCAGGGAATGTGGGAATTCACGCTGTCATTCAACCAGGCGGATCGATCAAAGACAAAGATTCCATCGCATACTGTGACGCTCACGGAATGGCAATGGTATTCACAGGAAACAGACATTTTAAGCATTAAAAAAATGTACGGTGTACGAATTACGATGTACGATTTTAAAGTCAAACATCCTGGTTCGCAAATCGTACATCCTCAAATAAATCGTACATCGTAAATCGTAATTCGTACATCCTTCTATGGGAATATTCAGTCTCTTCACTCAAGAAATCGCAATCGACTTAGGAACGGCTAACACCATTATCATTCACAATGATAAAGTGGTTGTAGACGAACCATCCATTGTTGCAATTGACCGCGCTTCGGGCAAAATTATTGCTGTCGGAAAACAGGCGATGCAGATGCATGGTAAAACACACGAAAACATTAAAACCATTCGTCCGCTGAAGGATGGTGTGATCGCGGATTTCCATGCTGCTGAACATATGATCCGTGGAATGATCAAGATGATCAACCCTGGACGTAAATTATTTTCGCCGTCGCTGCGAATGGTAATTTGTATTCCTTCCGGCATCACTGAAGTTGAGAAACGTGCTGTTCGTGACTCTGCCGAACATGCAGGCGCGAAAGAAGTTTATCTTATTCATGAACCAATGGCCGCTGCTATCGGTATCGGCATCGACGTGGAAGAGCCGATGGGAAATATGATCATCGATATCGGTGGTGGTACTTCGGAAATTGCAGTTATCGCGCTTGGCGGAATTGTCTGCGATAAATCAATTCGTATTGCGGGTGATGAATTCACCGGAAGCATTGAAGAATACATGCGTCGCCAGCACAACATTCTCATTGGCGAGCGTACTGCAGAGCGAATTAAAATTGAAGTAGGCGCTGCAATGTCGGAGATCGAAAATCCGCCACCCGATTTCCCGGTTCACGGCCGCGATTTGATGACAGGAATTCCGAAAGAGATTTACGTTTCTTACGTAGAGATCGCTCACGCGCTCGACAAATCCATTTCGAAAATTGAAGAAGCGATCCTCAACGCGCTTGAGATGACACCACCTGAGCTTTCGGCTGATATTTACCGAACAGGAATTTATCTTGCCGGCGGTGGTTCATTGCTCCGCGGATTGGATAAACGTATTTCCCTCAAAACAAAATTGCCTGTTCACGTAGCAGAAGATCCATTACGCGCAGTAGCCCGCGGAACAGGTATCGCACTGAAGAATATTGACAAGTTTCCGTTCCTTATTAAATAGACGTGAGATGTGAGACGTGAGATTTGAGAATGTTGTTTTCTCACGTCTCACGTCTCAAGTCTCAC
>JBKJMR010000620.1:0-3865 GCA_046596275.1 Bacteroidia bacterium
GTATTGTATTAGTTACACTCTACTTCTTTCTCAAGGATAATAAGAGGATAATTTTATCCGGGAAGCGTTTGACTGAAAGCGAGCAGCGCGTAAAGTCTTTCCTCGAGGTTTTACCTGTCGGCGTGTATGTATTAAAATCTGATGGTTCACCATTTTACGCCAACAATAAATCGAAGGAAATACTTGGCAAAGGAATTATACCTGATACTAATTCATCAGATTTGCCCAAGGTTTATAATGCGGTAATTGCGGGTACAAATGAATTATATCCAGCCGAAAAACAACCGATAGTGAGGGCGTTGAAAGGAGAACAGCATATCTGCGTGGAGGATATGGAATTAATAAAAGAGCATATACGGATTCCATTGCGGATCAATGCAACGGCCATCTGTAATGCTGAAAACGAGGTTGAATTCGCTATTGCTGTTTTTGAAGACATCAGCTTATCCAAACAGGCTGAACAGGAACTGATCCGCGCAAAAAAATCGGCAGAAGAGTCGGGAAAATTGAAGGAACGCTTTTTGGCAAACATGAGCCACGAAATACGTACACCGATGAATGCTATTATCGGTTTCACAGATTTACTTCTTAAAAAAGAGTTAGGCGAACAGGAACGCGATTTCATCACTACGATAAAATCTTCCGGTGAAAGCCTGTTGAGAATAATAAACGACATACTGGACGTATCCAAAATAGAATCCGGTATAATGACATTTGAAAAGACTCCAATCAGCATTAAAGAAGTTTTCGCTTCCCTTGAGGCGATGTTATCCACTCGTGCAACACAAAAAGGCATTACCCTTTCGTTTATGCACGACGATAAACTTCAAATGGAATTGTTAGGTGATGCAACCAGGTTAAGCCAAATCCTGATTAATCTTATCGGCAATGCAATTAAATTTACTGAGAAAGGAAAAGTCCAGGTATTTGCAGAAGTAAAATCAGAAGCAGATGATTACTTCGACATTCAATTTTTGATCAGAGACACCGGCATTGGCATTGCAGACGATAAACTCGAAAGTATCTTTGACCGGTTTAGCCAGGCAGAAAATCATACTACACGCGTTTATGGTGGTACGGGCCTCGGGCTTAGCATCGCAAAACAATTGATAGAGTTGCAGGGTGGTACAATTACTGTTAAGAGTGTATCGGGAATAGGTTCTGAATTCAAATTTGACCTGCGTTACGAAAAGTCAACAGAGGAAAATGTAAAAGGTAAACGAAACCATGACCATGATTATTCTAGTCTCGCAACAAAGAAAATTCTGCTTGTTGAAGACAACCCTGTGAATGTAAAATTTATGCTGAGCTTGTTTGAGAACTATAATGTAAATCCGTCAGTTGCAGGAAATGGGCAGGAAGCAATCGCGATGTTAAAGGGAGAAGCGTACGACGTTGTACTCATGGATATTGAAATGCCTGTAATAAATGGCTATGAGGCAACGATAATAATTCGCAATGAACTTCAAAGCAACATTCCTATAATCGCAATGACTGCCAATGCGATGTCGGGTGAAAAGGAAAAATGTCTTCAAATAGGAATGAATGCCTATATACCAAAACCAATCAGGGAAGAGGCATTGATGAATGCTATTTTCCGTTTGGATTCGCAGCCTGTTGAAGTGCAAATCAAACAAGAAGAAAGTGAAGCTTTAATTAATCTTTCCTTTCTCGAAAATTCCCTCAAGAGTAAAGTTCATATCCGGGAGACAATTGATCTTGTCATGCAACAGCTTCCCAGGGATATGGAAGTTTTAAAGCAGGCGGTGGACTCCGGCAATTACAAGGCTATTAAACAAACTTCGCATCGCGTAAAATCAACTTTTGCCTTGATAGGCGCATACAATGTTGAAAAAATGCTGGAAGAAATCGAAAGGTCAGCAGCAACGGAAACTGGTATAAACAAAATTGTTCTGCTGCACGATCGCATCAGCACCGACTTCCCGAAAACAATTCAAGCGCTTGAATCTATTAGAAAACAATATACATAACCCCCTATGAGCTTTCTTAAAAACCTATTTGGCCAACCACAGAAATCGGGACTGGTCTTCATTGTAGAAGATAATAATGCTTATGCAAAAACGCTGGAATCATTTTTAAAATTAAATGTTCCTGCTATTAAAGAAGTCCGCATTTTTCCTGTTGGTGAGACGTGTCTGCTGGAATTGGATAAAAATCCGGAGCTGATAATTATGGATTATTTTTTGGATAGTAAATACCACGATGCGGAAACTGGTCTTGATACAATACAAGCAATAAGAGAGCGGAAACCAGATATAAATATAATTGTGCTAAGCGCTCAGCAAGATATAAACATAGTGCTTGACGTTGTTAAACAACATAACTGTACTAATATAAAGAAGGATGAAATGGCATTCGAAAACGTTAAGGAAGCCGCTTTAAAAATATTCTAAACTGCTGAATGATTTAAATGAGAAATCCCCATGTGTTTCTTCAGTATACTTCCCAGGTAATAATTTTCTATTTCAGAATCATTCCGTAGAAATAAATTCGAATAAGGTCATGCCAATCTCCCTTTTAATATTACTCGAGTCCGAATTTAACTTCTTGGTGTTCCTTGCAATTGGAATGATTGTTTTAGGGAGACTTCTTTTCGCACGCCGTCGTGTTGTGGTGAGTGCACTGAAAAGCACCAGCTTAAAAAAGATCAATGAGTTTAAAGATAATGACCGCGGAAAAATTTCAGGCCATGTGGTGTATGGAGGAGACACTATCTTTGCTCCGGTTTCAAAAAGGAAATGTGTGTATTACCGGGTGATCGTAGAGCAATACACTTCCCGTGACGAGTCTTATCAATGGGTTAAAATTATTGATGAAGAACGTGCCGGTGATATTGTCATGCATGATGGTTCCGGTTATGCAATTATTGATTCAAATGGATCAACGAATTTCCTGGTAGAAGACGTCATTCATTTTTCTGATTCGCCGGAAACGCTGACTTCATCGCTGGAAGATTTCCTTGCACGGCATAATGTGGATCCAAAAGGCTTTTTCGGAACGCATAAAACACTTCGATACAAAGAAGGTGTTTTGGAAAAGGGAGAAACCTTTACCGTTTCCGGCGAAGGGCAGTGGAATGAAACAAAAGATCATAAGCTCAATATTCCTTCAGAGAAAGTACTGGTTATCATTCCCGGTAAAACAGAACAGGTCTATATCACAGATGATCCTGAAGCGAGAGAAGTTATTTCCGAATAAAATCAATTAGCACTTAAACAATACTAATGCAAGACGTCCAAACCTGGAACATGATTTCAAAACATTTAGCAGGTGAAGAGAATGAAGAAGAAAAATCTTTGTTCACAGAATGGCTGAATAAAAGCGAAAAGAATAAAGTGTTTTTTAAGCGGGTGAAAATGGTGTGGGATGATCCGGGCGGACTTACCCCGAGTGTGCCATTGACTTTACGCGAAAAATTTTCTGCGCGAGGAATTAAAAATTACATCGTCAAATTAGCGCTTGGAAATTTTATCGGTTTTGTGGTCGGGATGTGGGTCACGTCTTTGTTTTCTCATTATGTGCTGGAAAGAAAAAGTATTAAAAATCTTTTCGGACTTGTGAAAAGAAAGCAGGTGGAAGTGAATACAATACCGGAATGGCTGCAGGGTTTATTTGCAATTTTGCTCGGATTTATAGTGCTGGAATTAATCAACCACTTTTTCCAGTCGAATAAACATGTGCAAATATGGAATTTCTTTAAAGGCGGAAAAAAAGCGAACCCGGTAAAATAATCCGGGTCGTTTCATCCAGTGGATACGCAATTCCTTCTACACGCTTTTAATCGAAAGCAAAAAAGGAATGGCATCATCTCCATAAATCAGCGCCACTTCTTTCCTGGTTTTTT
>JBKJMR010000635.1:0-5590 GCA_046596275.1 Bacteroidia bacterium
ACTCCGAACCCGAACTCCGAACTTCCCTTTTTAACCCGAAACTCAGAACCCGAAACCCGAAACCCTCAAACTTTTTTCCCGTTCTTTATAGCGATATAATTCGCTATGACGATCATCAGCATAATTATTCTCTGGCTTTTCGTGATGGCGTTCTACCTGCTTTGGTGGAAATTCAGGGATGATCGTTTGCAGGGAAGAACCTTTTTCAATTTCGGAGATTATAATTTTCTTATTTTTTCCATTACCGTGCTCGGAATTTTCTGGGGCGGCTTTACGTTAATTTCTCCTGAACCGCATTTTGCTGATCCTGAAAAACAGCTCGCGTTCGGAATGGAAACGCGTCAGCCCTGGCTCGTAACGGATGCGCTTTGGGAAAAAATTAAAAAAGATCCCGGTAACACGGATTATCATTTTGCATTGGTAGAACACCATTTTATGCAGGCGGAAGCTCCTTTTCTTCCCCCGGATAATAATGCATACAATACCGAACGCAATCGCATTTTCAATTATTACTCCGATCGCTGCAGCAATACTTTTGATGTAAAAGAAAATGATATCGGGAATCTTTTTCTTGCGCTTTATTACATTCAAACCAGCGCGGAAGAAGATTTTGATGCTGCAGCGTTTCATTTGCGGCAGGTGGAAAACAGGGAATTAAAACACCTGAATTACACCGAAGGCAAGCTGATGCTTTACCAGGCAGGCACAATCGTTGCTGAGCCGTTTTTCGAGGAAGAAATTCGTTTGAGCGGCTACAAAGAGGGTGCGTGGAAACAGCTTGCGCTTATTTATTCTGTTTCGGGAAATGACAGCGCGCTGAAAAAATTAATTGATTCGCCGGAAAGTCGTGAAGCGGTGCCGGAAGAATACCGTTACAAAACTTATTTTCTCAATGGCGATCTGCTTTCATTTTATGAATTGCGTTTCAGGAAAATGTTCGGCGAATTAAATCTCTGGGGAATTCTCGGTGATCTGCTGATTTTATTTACGTGGTTAATTTTTCTGCGGTGGCTCAGCTTTTTATCCCCGATCAAATGGAAACATTTTTTTCTTGCGGTGGGAATCGGCGCGTTGCTTGCGATGTTCTCGTGGTTGCTGTATGAATTTTATCACCACGTTTTGCATTTCTGGAGCGACGGTGAAATCTTGAATGATTTTTTATTCTCGTTTTTAGGAATAGGATTAATTGAAGAGCTGGTAAAATTAATTCCGTTTTTAATCCTTCTTCGTTTTACAAAGATCATCAAACGACCAATTGATTATTTATTAATTGCTTCTGCTGCCGGACTTGGTTTCGCATTCTTTGAAAACCTTTTATACTTCTCGCAATACGGTCTCGATGTAATTCATTCGCGTGCGCTGACTGCATCTGTATCACACATGGTTTCAAGCTCAATTGTTGCTTATGGATTTGTGCTGGTAAAATTCCGCTACCCGAAAAAATTCTGGCTCATTCCGTTGTTCTTCCTCCTCGCCGCTTTCGCGCACGGCTTTTATGATTTCTGGTTGCTGAACGAAAAAGTTCACCGGCTGACAATTGTCACGTTGTTTTTCTTCCTTTCAGAAATCCTGGTGTATGTTTCTTTCCTCAATAATGCGCTTAATCAATCTACGAATGGTATTACGCAAACGTCAAGTCTATCGCTGAACACGCAACGTCTTTCTGCATTTATTGCCGGCGCATTGATCCTTATTTTTGTTTTGGAATACACAGGCACTTGTCTTATTTACGGAACAGCAATTGGCAATCAAACGCTGATGAATGCATTCTTCTCAGGCGGCTATCTTATTTTTTTCCTCTCAGTCCGTCTTTCAAACATTGATATTATTCCGGGGCAATGGACGAAGATTGAATTTTTCTCCGGCATTCTTCCATCCGAAATTTTAGGCGGAACAAAAAAGCTGAATCAGAATTCTGTTGTCGGATTACATCTTGTTTTTGAAATTGACGAGCAAACAAAAAATCTCGGAGCACAATTGCCATTTAGCGGAATTGTAAAGCGCCGACTTCGCATGAAAGGATTTTCGGGGTGGTTCATCTTAGAATTAGACCAACCTTTGCATTTAGCAAATAAAGAAATAAAGCTGCTTTACGTTCGCGCAAAAAATGGCAATGAATTAATTTCAAAAGAAGAAGAAACGACAGTAGGAATTTTTGTGCGCTCGAAAGGAGGAGAAAAAATGGATCTTGCGTTTGTGGATTGGGTGATAGCGAAATAAAAAAATAAGTGATTGGTGTCCGCCGCGGCGGAGGTGATTGGTGATAAATTAAACTTTTTTCAAATCGTACATCGTAACTCGTACATCATACATTTTCTTGGTGATTGGTGAAATTAATATCCTTGTTTCCTTCCAATAGCCATTCTCAATATCTCTTTCCAACACTTTTCTTCTAAAGAATTGTTTCTTCTGCCATCGGCGCTTCAACAGGAACTGTCATTTTGTTCACGGGCTTTACATAAAAAGCAACAGGAATTGCCAATAAGCTCGCCGCTGCAGCTACCCAACCGACATGATGATAATTTTCCACGGGATCATTCGGACCACCAGAGATCAATGCGCCGCCGATAACGGTTGCAATTCCGGCAGCTAATTGTTGTGTTGCGGAATTCAAGCTTAAAAATCCGCCGCGCTGATGTGGTTCTGCAGTAGCGGTGATCAATGTATTACAAGGCACACCACGGCTTCCGCCGAAAATAAAAAGCAATGAAGTAACGCCTAATACAATGGCAAGTCCTTCTTTGGGCAAATTGGTAATTGCGAAAATCGGAATTAACGCGCAGACAGAAAGAGCTGCAAAAACTTTGAAGCTTCCGAAACGATCGGATAGTTTTCCTATCACCCGCAAGGCAACAAGACTGCACAATCCTCCTGTGAGATAAATTAATGAAACCTGTTCTTGTGTAATGCCGACATTATTCACCATGTATTTCGGCATAAAAGCGATGATGGAAAAATGGCCGAGCATTAAAAGTGTCATCAGCAAAAGCGCACGAAGACGATTAGCAGATGAAAGTATCTCTTTAATATTTTTCCACGCGTTACGTTTTTTTGCTTCTTCGATATGCGCAGTCATTTTCGGAATAAGAATTACAATTCCGGCCATTACTAAAATTCCTATTCCGCCGATTCCGAAAAACGGAACATGCAGATTGAAATGAGAAGCCACCCAACTTCCGATTGGAATTCCGAGAACAGATGCAGCGACAAAACCACTCATCACAATTCCCATAGCAGAAGCGCGGCGTTCATAAGGAACAACATCACCAACGACACTTAATAAAATTGCCGAGAGCACTCCGCCAAACATCCCGGTGAAAATCCGTGCAGCCAATAACGTTCCGTATGTAGGAGAAAATCCGCAGGCAAAAGTTCCGATCACAAAAAATGCGTAAGAGAACAGCATCACTTTTCTACGATCAAAACGATCGACAAAAAATGCGCTCAAAAAGCTAACGACTCCGGCGCTGATATTATAAGAAGCCACAAGAAATCCGAATTGCCTTGGCGTGATCCCGAATTCATCCGTAAACAACGGACTAAGCGGCATCATGATCATAAAATCCATCACATGGGTGAATTGTACGAACGCAAGGCAATAAAGCAAGGGGCGTTCGCGGATGGAAGTTGCGGCCATGGTGATTTGTTTCCTGGATGTAAAAAGGAGTGCAAAGTTAGGGGGAATCGTGTTATTAACGATATTATTAGACCCTGCCTTGCTCCCCCTTGGGTATTATCTTCGGCCTTTTATAATGCTTTCGGATTTTCTTACGAAAAATCGATAATTGATTTCACGCTACAGAATGCGTACGACCTATTCACTAGAAGAAACAATTAGATTACAAGATTTCGTAATTTTTCCGCACAATAAGTAGGAAAGCATAGCTGGTCGCCATTAAACCAACAGATTGCTATTTCTCTATCATTACATAAATATTTCTGTAACCATTCTATTTCATTAGGTTCCTTAGGATATACAAGACAAAGAGTTACTTTATTTCCTACTTCATTTGTATAACGATACCGATATTCATAAAGCTGGCTTAGACCCTTTCGCGTCTGACTCAAAAGATTATCTGAATTAATGCTTTTAATTTCAAATAGAAAAGAGCCATCATTTGGGATTGAGGCAAATAAATCTATATGTTCATTCTCATACGGGATTGCACCAAGGTTCCTAAGGTGTTCATCCATTTTTTGGGTAAGTATTTTGTGAAGTAAATTGCTTCTTTGCCTTTTAATTTTGGTGACCTCTGGATCTGCGAATTCATGCTGCCTACTAAAACGGGATAACGCTGGCTGATATTCTTCCCTAGGTTTAAGCGGATAATTAAATTTCAGATTTGAATAATCAATTGGAGATTCAGGGTATGGAAAAAAATTTTCTTGTTCAACCGGGTTGATAATTCCTACTCCATCATTTGATAAAATTTGCACCGCCTCGGAACTTAAACTTGAAACTCCATCAAAATACTTCCCCCACTCTCCCTCAAACATTACATTGCTTAACTCATTTTCATTTGTCGCTCCATCAAACCCTTCAAATTGAATTTCAATACTAGTTATAAGCCGCAGTTTAACTTTTATACTTTCAGCATCTTCCGGAGAAACAACCTCTCGCAAATGAATCCAGCCATTACTAACCTGCAAAAAATCTGTATGATTTAATATATGAAACCTCTTTTCATATTTATCTGGTGCTAAAAGTAACCCGTTCCTTGCTTCAATCAGAACAGTAGTTATATCATCGAGATTTGGTGATACATTTTTATTGGTTCTGTAATCATTAGCTAGAATAAAGATTTCTTCTATTGATACTCTTGGGTGCAAAGGATTTATTCCATTTATCTGTGAATCTGCAAGAAGGGCTTTGCAAATCAATCTTAGTGGCGATAAATGAATTCCTTTTTCAATAAATTGAAATGTTCTGTCGCGTACATTTGCTTGAATACGCAATTCTGCAGAATTAGATTTATAGGCAAATCCCATTCCATTTGGGTATTGAAAAAGCATTAACTGAAGAAGCATAAAAGCTGGAACATTTGGTTCCTCGACCACTAGAAACCTCTTAGCTGTTTCACTTAATTTAAATATCCAATGCCCATGCTCTATCTCCAAATGATATAACCCTAAATACGCAGGATAAGCACTAATTTCATCTCTAAATTTGGAAGGATCGCGAGAAACAAATGCGGCTCTTGGACTTATCGACTGAAGCCTGGTTTCAATTTCTAACCTATCATATGGTAAACCATCAAACTCCGCAAATACACATGCTAGTTCGACGAGTTTGTCCTGCCATTCGGCGGAACTCGAATGTATTTTGTGACTGAATAAATCACGTATTATCACGTAGAAAAGGTAAATCTAAAACGTTTGTAATGTTTTCAAATGAAGTATTCGATGAAATAGTCCCGAATATTTCTTTCTTTATATGAAGTGCTAATTGCGCTGCAAACAAGGGGGGAACGGCATTACCTACTTGCCTTATTACATGTCTTCCGCTTCCATAAAATTCCCACCAATCAGGAAATGTCTGAATTCGCGCACTTTCCCTTGGGGTGACTTCTCTTGGCTGATACGGGTGTAC
>JBKJMR010000353.1:0-5085 GCA_046596275.1 Bacteroidia bacterium
CGTGAAGCTTACCTATCCAGAGATCGGTGAATTTTTCAAATTATATGTGATCGGCGGAGAAAATCTTCCGTATAAAGAATTGTTCGAAGCTGTTGGCGTGGAATACAAACCACGCGGTACAGAAGAAGTCATGGATCCGTTCGGAGGATTTGGCTTCCGTCTGGACCAGGATGGAAATCTTCGCCTTTGGCCGGAATCTGTAAATGAATTCGGGACAGAAATGGGTTACCAGAAAGCTGATATTCCGCTTTCATTGAATGGAGAAAAAATTACGTTGAATAACCTGGAACAAGTATTGACTGATTATTTTGCTAAAGTAAAAGAAGGCGATAAGATCACCGTAAAAGTAAAACGTAATGTAAATGGAAAGTGGAAAGTAAAAAAGCTGAAAGGCAAAATGCGCAAGGTGACTGTTCCGAAAAGACACATTCTCACACCGATGGAAAATCCAACGCAGGAACAACAGAAGCTAAGAAAAGCCTGGATCAATAAATAAATATGGCTGATTCCATTATGATAAATAAGCGACAACTCTACTGGCAATGCCAGTTAGGCGGCTGGATGCTTTTTATTTTAATTAATGGATTTTATGTTTTCCTCAAAGGACAATTCACTGCAACATTTGCCTTTTCGCAGATATTTGTTCTTCTGTTCGGAATTGTTCTTACACAATCATTGCGCTTTGTTATTATCAGGTTCCACCTGTTGAAGCTTTCCATTCCGAAGATCATCCCCATTATTGTGGTGTGTAATTTTCTTATGGCTTTATTGATGACGTTTATCCAGAACGGATTTGATAGTGTGGCGACACATGTGGATACGAGCAAAGCCAATTGGGTGTTGATGGTTGCGAATTACACTTTTTACTTTTTTATCTGGACCGCCATTTATTTCATTGTGCATTTTGTAGAAGATTACAAACGCACGGAGATCGAAAAATTCAAATGGATGGCAGCGATACAGGAAGCGGAGCTCACCAAATTAAAATCACAGCTCAACCCGCATTTTATGTTTAACGCGATGAATTCCATCCGCGCGCTTGTGGGTGAAAATCCATTGAAAGCAAAAGAATCTATCACGCAATTTTCCAACCTGCTGAGGAACACGTTGCAGATGGGAAAACAAAAGCTGATTCCATTTTCACAGGAGCTGGAAGCGGTGAAAGATTATTTAGCAATTGAAGGTGTGCGCCTGGAAGAACGTTTGCAGGTAGAATGGAAGATCGCGCCGGAAACAGAATTTATGGAAGTGCCGCCGCTCATGATCCAGACGCTTGTGGAGAATGGAATCAAACATGGAATTGCAAAATTGCCTGAAGGCGGAAAGCTTTCTGTCGAATCGAAAATGAATAACGACGGACTGGAAATTATCATTCGTAATTCCGGACAATACGATGCGACAAAAGTTCCTGAAAGCGGTTATGGCATGCGTAATACCACACAACGGCTTACGCTTTTGTATGCAGGAAAAGCAACCTTAGAGATCACGAATGAAGATTCAAAAACAGTAATCACAAAACTTTTCATCCCGGTATTGACAGCAGAACCAGTTTAAAAAAACCAACCCATGAAAGTAATTATCATTGACGATGAACGTTTGGCAAGACAGGAATTAAAATCCATGCTTGCTACTTATCCCGGTCTTGAAATTATCGGCGAATGTGGTGATGCGAAAACTGCGATTGAAACGGTTAATACATTGCGGCCGGATGTAATTTTTCTCGACATTCAAATGCCCGGTAAAACAGGATTTGATCTGCTGGAAGAGTTGACCTTCGTTCCGGAAGTTGTTTTTGTAACTGCGCATGATGAATACGCGATCAAAGCGTTTGAAGTAAGCGCGATGGATTATTTATTAAAGCCGGTTCAGCCCGCACGACTTTCGGATACGATCAAAAAATTAATGTCGCATTTATCCGAGAAGAAAGATGCGCCTGAAAATTCAAATGCGCTGAATGAAAGCGACCAGGTTTTTGTAAAAGACGGGGAGCGTTGTTGGTTTGTAAAGCTCGGCGAAGTGAGGTTGTTTGAATCGGAAGGGAATTATGTGCGTTTATATTTCGGTACGAGCAAACCATTAATTCTGCGTTCGCTGAATTACCTCGACGAAAGATTGAACAACAAAACATTTTTCCGCGCAAGCCGAAAGCATATTATCAATTTGCAGTGGGTAGAAAATATTGAAAGTTGGTTCAACGGCGGATTGCTGGTGAAATTGCGCGGTGGGGAAACGGTTGAAATTTCGAGAAGACAAGCTGTGAAGCTGAAGGAGATGATGTCCTTATAAATGTGCAAATGAAAAAATGTGCAGATGTGCAAATGAAAAAATGTGCAGATGTGCAAATTAAATGATGTGCAGATGTCAAATTAAAAAATGTGCAGATGTCAAATTAAATGATGTGCAGAATAAAAAATGTGCGGATGGATTACAAAAAGCCCGGTCCTGATTTCGCAAACTGTTTCTTAATATTTTAACCCATTTGCACATTTGCACATTTACTCATCTGCTCATTTACATTGGTCTTCGGCACTGAAAGATAAATTCTTCAGGAGAAAACTAATTGTCAGCACTCTCCTGCTTATCCTCGTACTTGTATTTTTCTTCTACATCCTCCAATACGCGGAAAATCGCGCCGGCATTGTCATTGAAAAAAACTGGCTCGATAGAATAATTGCACCTACAGATTTCTCCGGCATTATTTTCGCATTTACATATACGGCCACATTTCTCGGAATAACTTTCTGCTTGCTAAAACCTTCAACAACATTATTGCTCATCCGCACTTACCTCCTGCTCCAATTCATTCGCGCTATTACGTTGCTGATTGTTCCACTTGATCCACCGGAAGGAATTATTCCGCTAGACGATCCTTTCCTTCACGCCACATTTTACAATGCAAGACCAAATCTCAAAGACTTATTTTTCTCCGGGCACGTCGCAACACTTATCATGTTTATTCCGATCATTTCCAACAAATGGATAAGGATAATTATTGCCATTGCAGCAACGGCAGCAGGAATGTTACTTATCGCACAACGCGTACACTACATTGTTGATGTAATTGCAGCGCCTGTTTTTGCAATCGTTGCTTTCTATTTGGCGAAACGTTGGTTTGCCACACCTGCCTGCCGAAGCTAAAGCATGCGCACTTGCAGGCAGGGATTACGCCGATTACACAGATTAAAAAACTTGATTAGCGTTCCATTTCCTCAAGAGATTCTTCCTCCACCACAATCTCAACCGGAAGCACAAGAATTCCGATAAATACTATTACAATTCCAAGTAAAATAAACAGTATGGTCATGAATCTTTGTTTTCACAAATCTCCGCGAACGATATTACTTCCGCCTGATCAGAAGATGAAGAAATTGTTGTGTTAACGATTCGTTTCCCCTTTTCGTAAATTCGAATTGATTCTCCCGATAGCTATCGGGATCGTTCCCGCTTTTCGTAAATCCGTTTTCATTCGTAATTCGTTCCCCCAACCCTATATCTCTTCGTATGCTCCACCAGATCAGGAAAAAAATCGCGGAAATCTTTTTCGAATAATTCGTATTCCTTTTCAAGCGCATTAGCAGCTAACTCCATCTTAGATTCAAACTTTGCCCGTCTAGCCATGCCTGAAAGTACGCGACGAATTCCTTCTATGTGCGTATAGGCCATCAGCCAGTCGTGCGCTTTCATAAATGGAAGCATGTGTCGCGGACGCTCAGGGAAATGTTCACTATTCTTTTCGAGAAGCGAATAAATGCGTTGTGAATATTCTGCCAGCGGCTCGTTTGAAAATTCTGACCAATTCTTCGCCAGGAAGTGATCGTAAAAAATATCCACGATCACACCCGAATAATGATTGAACTCTTCCCGCAACCGCGCCTTGCTCCTGGAAGTTACCGGGTGCGTATCAGTATAAAAATCGATTTCCCGGTGCATGCGGATCCCCTGCTGTAGCTCGCTGCTAAAGGCTTCCAGCTGTTTTCCCTTGACAGCATCCGCGATAAAATTTCCAAAAAGCAGGTGCTCATGGGTTCCGGAAAGGTAAAAATGGGCCAGGAAATTCATTTAAGATAAAGGTATGAAACCCTTTTAGTGGTAAGGCATTATCAATAACTTTGCAGGGCGTAAATACAACGATGCTTCCAAACTATTTCTCCTTCCGGCTGATCCTCTTGCTTTTTGTACCGGTTTCAATTGCCGCACAAAATGGCCCGTCAGCAAACGAATCTGCAACAGGAACTTTCACCATTCCTGCTTCACAGGATACAACAATTCATTACCGCGATAATTCGCAGCCGTGGACGTTACAGGAATGTATCGCCTATGCGCAGGTGCATAATATTTCTGTGCAGCAACAACAACTCAATGTAAAAATGGCGCAGGCAAATTTACTGGCCGCCAAAGGAAATTTTCTTCCGAATTTAAATGCAGGTGTTTCGCATACGTATCAGTACGGAAGAACTGTGGATCGTTACACCAATACATTTGCAAACAGCCAGGTGCTTTCTGAAAATTTTTATATCAGCAGCAGCCTCACACTTTTCAGCGGAATGCAGAATTATAATACGCTGAAACAAAATCAATATTCGCTCGAAGCAAATCGTTTTCAGGTGATGCAGACACAATACGACATCGGTATGAATGTGGCGAGCGCGTATTTGAATGTGCTTTATTCACAGGATCAATTGGCGCTTGCAACACAACAGGCAGGTCTTACGCAAGGGCAAGTTGACCGCATGCAAATTCTTGTTACAGAAGGCGCATCTGCAAAAGGAACACTGCTCGAATTACAATCGCAGCTTGCAACCGAAGAAGTGAATAAGGTTACTGCGCAGAGTGCGGTTACAATGGCTTACATCAACCTGACGCAGCTGATGAACCTGGATTCTACAGCAGGATTTACAATTGTAAAACCATCAATTACTATTCCGAATGAAAATATTCTGAATACTTCGCCTGACCAGATCTTTCAAACAGCTGTTTCGTTGCAACCCGGAATTAAAAAAGCACAGATGGATGTGATGAGCGCGGATAAAGGCGTTTCGGTTGCGCAGGGACAATATAGTCCGACTGTTACTTTGCAAGGTTCGC
>JBKJMR010000090.1:0-3264 GCA_046596275.1 Bacteroidia bacterium
TTCTTCCGATACTGATCTATATTTATTTTGCGCGCGGTGTGCCTAAAGCATTCCGGGCGCCTTTTTTTGGACCGCGCCAGGCCATCCAGGTTAAAGACAAAAACGGAAATCCGAAAACCGATACGCTTTGGTATTCCGTTCCGCCATTTAAGCTCAATTCAAACGGCAATCATACTTTCGACAGCCGCAGCCTCAACGGAAATTTATACGTCGCACTTTTTGTTCATCCCGATTCGCTGCAGAAAACGATGGCCATCTTCGCTGAAGACATCAAGCTGAATCGCATGAGCTATAATTATGCGCGTTTTGTTTTTTTCTATCCCGGTGATTCGCTTGGTAATCCATTACCCGGCGCGCCTGATTTTGCTGCCGACATGAAGCTTGGCGTTGATACTGCTTTTACCGTTTTTCCACAGGCAACAAAATTCGATTCGTTGCACACGCAGTATTTTATTGCTGATCCGTCGCGCAAAAAAGATCCGTGGGCAACCTGGAGCGATGCGGTACTGATCGATCATAAAGGAAGAATTCGCGGCTATTACAATATTCGTTTTGCGGCTGAGCTGAAAAAGATGAAAGAAGATATTCGCTTTATCAAATTCAGAGATGAAGCAGTGCAGACGATGGAAGAATCGAAAGTGGAACAGAAAAAGAAATGAAAATTTTTATTGCAGCATTCATCAGCATTTGTTTTTCATTTTCTTGCTCCCAGGGAAATGATAAGGCGGTAGATGATTCCATGTCATACCGCGGACTGGAACGTTTGCAAATCTATTACAAGCTTGATTCAACCGATTCAAAAGGAACTGTTTTTTATCATACCATTCCGGAAGTTGAATTGACAGCGCAAAACGGAAAGCCATTTTTCACTTCTTCTTACAATGGAAAAGTGGCGCTAACCGATTTTTTCTTTGCCAGCTGCGCAGGAATTTGTCCGCGAATGACTTCACAACTTTCACGTGTGCAAAAAGCATTCGCAGGAAATTCTGATTTTAAAATTGTTTCTTACACCGTAGATCCTGATCGTGACACAGCAGAATTTCTGCAGCAGTACGCTGATCTTTTTAAAGCCGATACTTCGCAATGGAAATTTGTAACCGGTCCGAAGAAAAAATTATATGATCTTGCGCGGCACGGTTATTTTCTTCCTGTTGAGCCGGGCAATGGTGATTCAGAAGATTTCATTCACAGCGATCAGTTTGTTTTGACAGATCGCCAATCGCGAATCCGTGGATATTATAACGGAACGGATTCAACAGCTGTTGATAGTCTTATTGCAGATATAAAAGTTCTCCTCAAAGAAAAATAAGCGATGCTACAACCGACAATGGTTACCAATGATAAAAAAGCGCGGTTACTGATCGGCGTTTTTTCTGTAGTTGTTTTCAGCATTATTGTGATGCTCGGAAAGATTCAGCTGAAAGTTGATTTGGGTTTTGACATTCACATTTTCGCAAAAGCAAATGCAGTGATCAATTCACTTGTCTCCGGATTTTTGATCGCAGCGATGATTGCAATAAAGCAGAAAAAATATTTGCTGCATAAGAAGCTCATGATAACAGCAATGATTTTTTCTATTCTTTTTCTCGTTTCCTATATCGCGCATCATTTATTAAGCGGCGATACAAAATATGGCGATGTAAATCATGATGGAGTAGCAGATGCGGCGGAGATTGCAGCAGTTGGTTCCATGCGTTTGGTTTATTTTATTCTGCTGATCACGCATATTTTTCTTGCAGCCATTATTTTGCCTTTCATCCTCTTCACCGCCTACCGCGGATTGACAGGCGAATATGTGAAGCATAAAAAACTGGCAAGAATTACCTGGCCAATTTGGTTGTATGTGAGCTTGACGGGGCCGGTGGTTTATTTGATGATTTCGCCTTATTATTTATAGTGTACGAAAAACGAAATCAGGGCGAAAAAGTTCGAAACGCGAAATAAAAAGGAAAAATGGAAGGGTATGAACTATGTTTGGTACCCTTTTGTTTTTCGTACTTTTTCGTAGTTTATTTCGTTTTTCGAACCCTCTTTCCCTACCTTTACACCAATGAAATTTCGCGTTTTCACCATTCTTCTCATCTCCCTGCTGCTGAACATTTCTGCTTCGGCGCAATGTGCTATGTGCAGGGCCGTGGCGGAAAGCGGAAGCACCAACGGACAAAATATCGGTGGCGGATTGAATAATGCCATTCTCTATTTGATGGCCATTCCGTATATTTTATTGATCCTCTTCTTTCGTAAACGTATCTGGACGTTTTTGAAGGAGCTGCGCGGGTTATGGAATTAAAAAAGGGACGTTGGGACGAAAAGGGGACAAGGGACGAATAATAATACACTTCCTTTTCACCTGTCACCTGTCACCTGTCACCTGCCACACGTCACATTTTCCTGGTCTCTTATCGTCCTCAATATTCTCTCTCCTCAATAATTTCTCAATTCAAATATTCTCACCTCTGGAAAGTGCGTGTTGAAATATCCGTAACCGCCTTCTACATTCGTTGGATAATTTATCGGCTCGCCTGAAAGCTGGTTGAAGAGGCTCGACGATCTTTTGTAAGCGGTGAGAAACTCATAATACCCTTTTGTTATATGCGAAACCGTTACTGCAATCGTATCGGTTGTGCTTACGTCAGCTAATTGTGTGTTGCGGATAAGCTTTCCATTTTCATTAAAATCCTGATCGGTGATGAGATCAAACCTGTTGAGCTGATTGGAACCGCGGTTGAAATAATCGTTGATGTCAAACGCGCTTGTGTCCTGGCTCTTGCGGTAAAAACAAACGACATAATAATCTGCAGCTGCGCCATAATCGCTCAGCTCATAATGTATAAATGGCGTTGTGTCTCCGTCTACTAATTGTTTGTAAGGACGAATCGAATCAAAAGAAACCGGTGGAAGCAATTCTGTTGTTGCAGTTACTTCTAAACCTGTCAGCGGATCTTTTGCGTGAACGGTATAGCTGCCATAATCTTCGAGCAATACATTGATGCTTGCGTAAATTCCGGGTGTAAGCATGTACAATGTATCTGTGCCGGATGGATGTGTGACGGTTACAATTGCATCCGCGACAAGAATGCGGTCGAGAAAATCATTTTGCAAGGTGTCTTCATGACCATCAGGATCGAGCGGGGAAAAGCTTCTCGTTAACCCGATCACCATGATGCTGTTCGGCAAAATTTGTGAAGCGATCACCAATCTTTCTTCTGCAGGTTGTACATCAATATCAATTGGGTCAGGTGTACAATTCACAAGAGAAATTGC
>JBKJMR010000301.1:0-4898 GCA_046596275.1 Bacteroidia bacterium
GCCTGAATTTATTCAATGAAAATATCCCTTTTCCTTGGGGGGGAAAAGGGATTAAGAGAAGGGATGAATAATAAAGAGCGGTTCGTTATTGATTCACCACCTTCTCTGATCGCCGCATTGCTTTTGTTTCTCTTATTGAACTTTCATCTTTTGCTTTGCAGCATCATTATTTCTTTTTGCGCTGATTCTATCATTTCAAGAAGCAGCGAACGCATATTGGTCGTGACAGAAAAATCCTCCGACAACCTGTTTCGCATTCTACGGATGAGCATTTCACAATACTCAACCATTTCTGCAACATCTCCTTCACGACAAATACCTCTGTATTCTTTGTCTAGTTCCGTCAATCCCATGTTGTAAAATAGTTACAGATCGGGTCTTTCTTCTTGATTTAATATCACTCCTTATATACCAGACGGCAAAAAACAAGCTTTACCCCTATTATCCCGATATATTTTTTAATTTTGCTTCACTACAATGTCTCCCCGACATTTTTTGCTGACCTTATACCAGGCCGGTTACTTGTTTTATTAGTTGCATGAGTATATATTCCCTTAGCGAAACGAAAGATTTTGATCAACTTTTCAGGTTGCATTATAAGTTTATGTGCAATGTGGCCAACAAAATTCTTCATGACCGTGATGCCGCAGAAGATGTGGTGCAGGAAGTATTTACAAAGCTCTGGACGAAAAAAACGGAGATTCCCGATTTACAGCCAGGCAAAAACTTTCTTTTCAGGGTTACTGTAAATGCTACGCTCGACTATCTCGAAAAAAATAAAAAGGTAATCCGTCTTGAAGATCAAAGTCCTGGTGTTGGTGCTGTTAACGAAACCGAACAGCAGCTCGACCTGAAAGAGCTGGAAGCTAAAATCTCAAAATCGCTGGAAGATCTTTCACCTAAATGCCGGGCCGTATTTATGCTGAGCCGATATGAAGGAATGAAGTATCGTGAAATTGCTGAACACCTCGATATTTCGGTTAAAACAGTGGAAAATCACATGGGCAAAGCGCTTTCACATATGCGCGGAAAGCTGCTTCCGTATCTTGGAAGTGAATATTTGACGCTGGGAGTTATTGTAATCCTTGCCGTTTTGATGAACTGCTTTTCACCGCTACATCTTGACCGGCTACCCGAAATCCTTATTTGAATTTATCTTTTATATATTTATAGGGGTATTCTTTCCCCACCCCGTCTCATTAATATAAGTCTATACAACAATTGGAAACCTGGGAACTCATTGGTAAAAAATTAAGCGGGGAATTAACTCCTGCTGAATCTTTACATTTTGACGAGTGGATCAAAACTGATGCATCCAACGAAGCAAAATGGGAAGATGCGCAAAAGCTATGGGCTACAACCGGAAAGCTTGATTATGCTTTTGATCCCGATACAGAAATCGCGCTTCAGAAAGTCAAGGCTACACGTGTTGTAGAAATGCGTCCGAAAAAATTCTTTACCCCGCTGAAAATTGCAGCTTCCATTTTCTTTATTGCAATTCCTGTTTTTGTTATCCTGCAGGTATCAAGCGGAAAAAAACAAAAGCAAATTGTTACTGAAGACGCCCGCGTAACAATGCCGGTGCTTGCCAAAACAAAAATGCTGACAGCAGTTGCTACGGATTCAGCCATTTCATTTTATCTTCCTGACAGCACGCATATTTTTCTGAATAAAAATTCAAGTATGACGTACCCGGAAAATTTCACCGAAGCAATTCGCAGTGTAAGTTTATCCGGCGAAGCATTTTTTGAAGTGGTATCGAATCCTGCTAAACCTTTTGTAATTGAAGCAGGAGATACAGAAACAAAAGTTGTAGGCACTTCATTTAATATTCGTGAAGATAAAAACTCCAAAAAAGTAGAGATCACAGTGTTCAGCGGCCAGGTTAAATTTAAAAGCAAAAAGAATTCCGATCGTATACCTGAAATGACATTGTTGCCGCAAGACCGTGCTGTTTATTCCGAATCAAACGTTTCAATAGTTAAACAAAAAGTAAATACAAACGAAAGCTATTGGTGGATCAAAAAAGTGAATGTTATCCGTAAGAAAATCAAGGACGTTCAAAAAGAACTTCACAAACCGGGTAAAAAAAAAGAGTACCCCGATAGTTCTGCCAAACAATTTCAAATAAAAAAGCGTCCGATTTCAAGTAAGATTTTACCATAGAAGCACAGGCCCATGCATTGACATTATCCGAAGCAAAGAAGAATTTAAATGTTGACCCAATTGTGAACGAAAAAGCATCCCTAAAAAGGATGCTTTCTTGTTTTAGGTGAGGTTTGATTCGGAAGGGATGGCTTTTTTTTGTGGGAAAACTGTAATATCTCCAACCGGCCATACTGTAACTTTTCGTAGTTTTCTGGCAAGGTAAATAACTATTAACCAAATAGTTGCGTTTGGTTCAGCACACTTTTCTTAATGCCCATGTTCGTTAATTTGTCCAAGAAATTGATGATTATCTGGTATATATTTATCCTGCTAACATGCATTCTTTTAATTAATGACATAAGACATGGCTTCAGGCTTCTCTCCCACCGATAGTACTACCACTATTCCTAAAGGGCTTATCTCTGATTTCAACAAGCTCCGGGATAATATAGAACTCATTCTAAAAAATGGGGTAGAAGATTTTTTTCCGAATTCAAAATTTTCTGAATCCGATGGAGCATATGCGCATTTCGTAATGAAGCATTCGCTAAGTCGGGAGGCTCGTTTGTTGCTTCTTCTTTCACTGTCGCAATACTTAGATCCAACATTTATGGAACAGCTGGTAACCGAAAACAATGCGTTCCGGTTGATCCAATGCCATAAGACAGGTTTATTCATGCCTACCGGGGAAACATTTCTCAGGTTAATATCAAAAAATAACCTGGACAGCCGGGTTGAAGCGCATCATTACCTGGGTACCGATCATTTGTTTTACAAACAAAGCGTTTTGGATCTGGGAGAGGTGAATGAAGGCGTTGCTTCTTTTTTCGGCGTATTAAAACTGACAGGTTCATTCCGAGAATATTTTCTTTACAACCGGTATAATAAACCGAGGTTTAGCCAGGAATTTCCTGCTCATCTTTTAGAAACACATTTGAACTGGGAAGATTTGATGATTAATCCTTCCACATCGAACCGACTTAAAGAGATCAGAGCTTTTTTGGATTATGGAGAAGCACTGCGCCGGGAATGGGGTCTTGGCAAACATTTTAAACCCGGTTATAAATGTCTTTTTTATGGACCCAGTGGAACAGGAAAAACATTGGCAGCAACGTTACTTGGAAAACACATCGGACGTGATGTATACCGTGTCGACCTCAGCACCGTTATCAGCAAATACATTGGCGAAACATCCAAAAATTTAAATTCACTTTTCAATACAGCAGAAGATAAAGATTGGATTCTTTTTTTCGATGAAGGCGACGCGCTATTTGGTAAACGCGTAGATACGGCACAAGCGGAGGATAAGAATTCACACAACTCCAATATGGACCTTGCTTTTTTACTACAGCGAATTGAAACTTATAAAGGGATTGTAATTGTTGCGAGCAATTTCAGAAAAAACATGGACGATGCTTTTTCAAGAAGGTTTCAAAACATTGTTCATTTCGATCACCTGAACGCAGAGCTATCATTACTGTATTGGCAAAATAATCTTCCTGCCAAAATTATGCTCGGACAAGGAATTGACCTCTCTTTAATTGTTAAGAGACACCAGCTTTCACCCGCCTCAATTATTAATGTTATCAATCGTGTTTCGTTGCATACAATAAGTAAAAGCAGTACCGAGATTTCGAATGCCGACCTTGAAATGTGTATAAAAGATGAGATCTATAAATAAGAAGTGAAAATGTAATGACGAAGTTATATGCAGAGAAAGTTGTTCGCAATACTGATCTTCCCGAATACCCGGGCCACTTCCGCTTGCGTTTCAATGGCGAGGATGCATTGATTAAACCATTAATAGGAAAACCTCATTTCAAACTATTGCTTGCAAAAACGCTGGAAGCAATTCCCGATATACCAGAAGAAAAAGCGATTGAAGGGGATTTTGTCGAAGAACAGCAACAGCTTGTCCAAAATTTTTTACCTGAATTTACTGGAGTTTTTACTGCAGACGAGGTGACAGCAGATGAATCAATTTTCGAACGAGAAGACTATGAAGTGATTGCTTTGGATACCGATGAAAATGATAAGATGGAAACTATTTCTTCAATGGAAAGTTTCTCTTATGAGGTGACTGCTGTAACGTTTACTTCAAAGGAACAAAAAGAGAAATGGGAGAAAATGTCGCTTGTCAATATTCTTCTTGACCTTGGAAGCGAATACAATTTAACAGCCGTTCGTGCTGAATTCACAATAATAAATCCGGAAGCAGGCAAAAAGCTGGATGCATGGATCAAACGTTCAATCATTGATTATAGCTGGAGACTTGGGCAAACACCGCCTGATATCACAGAAACAAAGATCACTAAAACAGAAACAGGAATTCCCGTCATTGAAACTTCTGATTCCAACCTGGCATTCGAGATGGCTGTTCAGGAAAAATATGGTCTTAAGCTGAAAGAGTTTGATTCTTACTATTGGAAGGATAAGGTTTCGGGAAAAACAGAACTGCGCACGATCTATTATGGCACTGATGAAGCAAAGTATAACAAGAGGCATATCGATCAGTCGCGACGCGTTGAACTTATTGAAGAATTGTATCTCGCTTCAGGTGATACTAGCTTGTACAATCTGGCAATAGCAGAAAGCAGTACCGGGGAAGCATTTGTTGCATTGGTAAAATCAGCACAAGAGGTTCTCTTCTATGATGACAAAACAAAAAAAATAGATGGAAAATTCGGACCGGGAGAAACCGCGCCTGCTTTGGAAGAATGGTTGACGCTTTGTAAAACTCCTGGATTTAA
>JBKJMR010000520.1:0-4030 GCA_046596275.1 Bacteroidia bacterium
CTGGAATTCGCTTACCGTCTGCTAGCCGTAACATCGATTCTGTTATTAATTTGGCTTGCTGCAAATCAATAACAGCACCCTCCAAAACACGCATGCGAAGAATCCTGTCTTCGCCAAAGCCCAGCCAGCACGATTGCAATAATGTTTCTTTTGCCATAATTTTAACTGAATACAAGGTGCTATCGCGTTTCAGGGTGCAAAAGTAATGCTGCACTTCCCATTGTAATGGTTTATTACTCAGGAAGTCCCCAAATCTCTTTAAGTGGTCGTTTTCCTTTGGTAAGTGGCAAGCTCCGGAGGTGGAAAAGGTCCGAAACCAGCTAAATTTTGTATCTTTGCGCTCCTTCAGGAGAAGGAAAATTCATTCGCCCCAAACCCATAAACCAAAAGGAAAACCGGGGCCTTTTTATTCAGAATCAAGAATTTCGAAAAAATGAACATTACCCAGGAAAACATCGACGAGCTGAATGCCGTTGTCAAAGTAAAAGTTAGTCCGGAAGATTACACCGAAAAAGTGGAAACCGCACTGAAATCTTACCAGAAAAAAGCGGCAATGCCCGGCTTTCGTCCCGGTAAAGTCCCGCCTTCCCTGGTGAAAAAAATGTACGGCAAATCAGTTCTTGCTGAAGAGATCAACCGCATTCTTTCGGATTCAATTTATAAATACATCCAGGAAAATAAGATCGATGTATTGGGAAATCCACTTCCGAAAGAAGATAATAACAATGTCGATTTCGATACTCAAAAAGAATTTGAATTTGAATTTGACATGGCTCTTGCGCCACAGTTCAAACTTGACCTTGAAGCCGGCCATTCATTCACAGAATTCAAAGTTGCTGCGGATGAAAAGCTGATCGACGGTTACGTTTCTGACATGACACGCCGTTATGGCAAAATCGCTCCGACAGAAGTTGCTTCTGATGGTGATTTGATCTATGGCGATTTTGTTGAGCTTGATGCAGCTGGTGAAATTGTTCCCGGTGGAATTTACAAATCATCAACCATGTTCCTTGACACACCTGTGAAGGAAAATCAGCAAGTATTGGTTGGCGCAAAAGCAGAAGATAAATTTGATCTTGAGCCGAAACAAATTTCTGAAAGCCCAAAAGATCTTGCAGGCAAACTGGGCATCGAAGAACAACAAGCAGAAGGATTAACAAATAAATTCCGCTTTACAGTTAAGTCGATCAATCGTTTGCTTCCTGCGGAATTGAATGCAGAATTATTCGAAAAAATTTACGGACCAGGCGCTGTAAATACTCCGGAAGAATTCCGCTCGAAAATTGCAGAAGAATTACAAGGCATGTTTGTGCGCGATTCTGAAACACGTTTGCGCAATGATATTACAGCGGAACTGCTTTCAAAAACAAATCTTACGCTTCCTGATGCTTTCCTCAAACGCTGGCTCGTTTATGCAAATGAAAAGCCGGTAACAATGGAACAAGTGGAAGCGGAATACCCGATGTATGCACGTCAGCTTCGTTGGCAGCTCATCGAAAATAAATTGATCCGTGATAATAATATTACTGTCACACCGGATGAAGCATCTGAGCACGTAAAAAATATTCTTCGTGGCAACTTTGCTAAATACGGTCGTAACCCGGATGAAGTAAGCGATGAAGAATTAACAGCAACTGCAAAACGCGTTCTTGAAAAAGAAGAAGAAGGTAAAAAAGTCTTCGAAGAGCTTTATGGACAAAAGCTGATGAGCCTTTACCGTTCGAAATTCAATATCAAAGAGAAAGAAGTTTCTTCTGATGAATTTATGAAGGGTGGACAATAAACGACATTGTGTCAGTGAATAATTACTGGCAGGAATATTGAACAAAAAAAACGCATAACCATAAACCAAGAATATGTTTGACAACAATGAATTCCGTAAATACGCTACAAAGCACCAGGGAATAAGCAGCCTGACGCTTGATTATTACGTTTCATCATTGGGTGCACGCAACTCAATGACACCGTATATCATCGAAGAACGCCAGATGAACATGACACAAATGGATGTTTTTTCGCGTTTGATGATGGACCGCATTCTTTTTTTAGGAACAGGCATCAATGACCAGGTTGCGAATATCGTGCAGGCACAATTGCTTTTCCTTGAATCTGTAGATGCAAAAAAAGACATCCAGATCTATCTCAATTCACCGGGTGGCTCTGTGTATGCAGGACTCGGAATTTACGATACCATGCAAATCGTTCAACCTGATGTTGCAACCATTTGCACAGGAATGGCTGCTTCAATGGGCGCGGTTCTTATGTGCGCAGGCGCAAAGGGCAAAAGAACTGCTTTAACACATGCGCGTGTCATGATCCACCAACCGCTCGGAGGAGCAGAAGGACAGGCTTCAGATATTGAGATCACCGCACGTGAAATTCAAAAGCTGAAAAAAGAATTGTACGATATCATTGCTAAACATTCAGGCCAAACCTATGAAAAGGTTTGGGCGGATAGCGATCGTGATTATTGGATGACCGCAGCGGAAGCGAAAGAGTATGGAATGATTGATGAGATTTTAGAAAGACGTTCAAAATAGACTTCGATACATCTCGTCAGAATGAAGTTCATCTTTCAAAAATAATATTTAACCTGACGAGACACTCAGTCTGACAAATCAATGAAAGTCAGACTGAGTGTTTAAAAAATTAACTCCGATTTAAAATCTCGGAACACAGAACTAAAAAATGGGCTTAGTATATTCTTCTTTAACACTTTCAAATCCGATTAATGCGGACTTGAAATCTATTGAGGTAAGCTCATTGGTAGATACAGGTGCATTATTTCTTTGCATCCCGGAACATATTGCTATTCAATTACAACTAAAAGAACTTGAAAAGCGGGAAGTTACTATTGCAGATGGAAGCAAAAGACTTTGTTCTTATGTTGGTCCGGTTAAAATTCAATTTGAAAACAGAAGCTGTTTTACCGGTGCATTAGTGAT
Organism: Bacteroidia bacterium; assembly: GCA_046596275.1. Classification (GTDB taxonomy): domain Bacteria; phylum Bacteroidota; class Bacteroidia; order Palsa-965; family Palsa-965. The sequence continues at coordinate 2,946 of JBKJMR010000520.1, forward strand.
TGGAGATGCGGTTTTGCTTGGTGCAATTCCAATGGAAGATATGGATCTCGTTATTCAGCCGGCATTATTAAGAGTAACAGTCAACCCGGCGAATCCGAATATTCCAAGTGCGATAGTGAAATAATTTTTAAACTCGGAACAAGTTTTCGGAACTCCGAACTCAAAACTCCGAACTCAAAACTATAAAATGGCGGCTAAAGAAAACCACATTCATTGTTCCTTTTGCGGACGCGACAAGCAAGACACACTAGTTTTGATTGCTGGTATCCAGGGACATATTTGCGACCAATGCATTGCGCAGGCGTATCGTATCGTGAAGGAAGAGCAGGACGCAAAGAAAAGCCAGGCAATCAGCTCGGCGCTTACGTTGCTTAAGCCTGTCGAAATTAAACGCCATCTCGACGAGTACGTGATCGGCCAGGATCAAGCGAAGAAAGTTTTATCTGTCGCTGTTTACAATCACTACAAACGTATTGCTCAAAAACCATCCAAGAAAAATGTGGAGGAAATCGAAATCGATAAATCCAATATTATTCTTGTCGGCGAAACAGGTACAGGAAAAACATTGCTTGCAAGAACTATTGCGAAGCTGCTCAATGTTCCTTTTTGTATTGCTGATGCAACTGTGCTTACCGAAGCAGGTTATGTCGGAGAAGATGTTGAAAGCATTTTAGTGCGTTTGTTGCAGGCTGCAGATTATGATACTGTTGCTGCTGAGCGCGGAATTGTTTTCATTGACGAGATTGACAAAATTGCGCGTAAGAGTGATAACCCTTCCATTACACGTGATGTATCAGGTGAAGGTGTGCAGCAGGCGTTGTTAAAAATGCTCGAAGGAAATGTTGTGAATGTTCCACCACAAGGCGGACGTAAACATCCGGAACAGAAAATGATTCAGGTGAATACGAAAAACATTCTTTTCATCTGCGGTGGGGCGTTTGACGGTATCGACAAAAAAATTGCCCGTCGTATTAAAACACAAACAATCGGTTACGCTCCGAAAGGAGAAGAAACTGTTGTTGATAAAGAAAATTTGTTGCAATACATCGTGCCTCAGGATTTAAAATCATTCGGATTAATTCCCG
>JBKJMR010000060.1:0-2502 GCA_046596275.1 Bacteroidia bacterium
CTCCCTTATCCCCAAACATTTTCCCCGCCACATAATCCACTCCCCTTTCTAAGAGCATTCCAGCGGCAGCATTAACATAACCTCCAAGCGTTTCTCCAAGTATATTGGCAAAACCGTCTGGCTGTTTTTCGGGTTGCTGTTTTTCTTCAGATTCATCCACATCATTCTCTGCTTCTTCCTGCATCTCATCTAGGTATTGCTGCTTAACGGCATTCCTATAATAAGACCGCTGACATCTCTTCGAACAAAATCTCTTGTCTACCCTACCCTCAATCGGTTGAGAACAAACAAGGCAAGCACGTCCATCTTCCACTTCAATTCCCGCAAGCGTTTCGTCTTTAGAAGCAAGTCGCAATGTTGCATAACGATTTGAATTCCGAAACAATGCAGGTACACGCCGCAAAAAACGCATGTCTTCCGCAATAGCATGAGAAGCGAACCCCGTTCCTAATGCTTCTAAGCCAAATGCAAGCCACACTGCTCCATAATGATTACCGTATCGCTCAATCAGACGTTCGACGATCTGATCATGGTTTTCTTCCGTTAGCCGCAATACCTTCAAATCCATTTCTAATTCTTCGGCAATATCTTCGGGAACTTTTAATTCTATCGCACAAATGAGATCGAGGCGACCACCTAACGTTTTGCTCAGACTTTTGAATTTGGGCTGATTAAACATCCAACGCACCTTGCGGTTGACTATTTCGGATGGAATGTTCAAAAAGTTTGGCGTATTATTTTCACAGGCCAGTAATGAAGCCGCTTGTTCCCACCATACTTCATTCGCTATACGACCAGAAATAAAATCTTTGTCGAGCAATTCTAAACCAAGCGGAAGTTCATTTTGGCGTATCCAGCGTTCACCATATTTTTCACCATACATACTGAGCACTTTTTGAAATAGAACTTCATCTTCGCCTGTAAAATCGTGAGCCGAATGCAGATAAAAAATCACATCGAAACGGTCTTCACCCACGCTTATTGAAAATTCCTCTCTGCTTAATCCTTCGGCTTTTGCGATCATTAACAAGCGTCCCTGAAGGCTTGATGCGACGCGTTGAAATTTCGGATCAAGGTATAACTTGGTTAGTTCATACGCTTCTTCATCCGTGTAACCTGTTTTCGGATAAAACGCACGATACCAATTGCGCAAAGCATAAAGCGTTGGAAGATCTGGTAAGAAATAACAAGGTTCATTCTCAAAACGAAAGCCAGGAATTCCCTCTGGAAAATTTCCCGGATACTTTTCAGGCAACACGATCTCATCTTCTGATTCTTTGCCGAGAATAACGTTTCGGTATAATCCGAAAACTTCTTCAAGCGAAAGTTTTTCGCCCGTTTCTTCCTCTATTTTTTGCTGCTTTTCGGTAAGAATTGCCTCCAGAATAGCTGCTGATTGATTCACAAAGTCATCAACCTTATTTTTATTTGCATCGTTAAACATTTTAGTGAGTTTTAAATTCTTATAGTTGAGAAAAGGATGCTTTTTTGACTGCCCTTTTCACTTGTTTTTAATTGGTATGACTGATTTGTCTGCGTTCATGACTCCAATCAGTCAGTTTGAAGTCGTTTTGTCTCCGCTTGCGTCTTCTATCAGCTGAATTGTCTCCGATCTCGTCTCCGATCACACGAATAGATGCTGATTTGTCTTCGTTACGGTCTTCGATCAGGTTTAGATGGCGTAAAAAAAGACACGAGAATGCATTCGGCATATAGTAAACTCCTTTGAGGAATTTACTATACACCAGTTTGCATTCACTTTTACACACAACGAATTTGCTGAAGTACATCCGCTATCTTGGCTTCGTATAAATGGTAAAGGCCATTAGCCCTCGAATAACAAGCTTTGAACAACTCGCATAAAACCGAAAGCAAGTAGATTTTCATAGAGTTTCTTTGTTCTACCTCTATTAAAATAAGATCTTCCTTTGTTCGCTTCTCAAGTTCAAACTGGATGTTTAACTTATTCAGGATTGGAACAAGTTTCATTATAGCTTCAGTGGGTAAACTAAATTCCAACAACTGCGTTTGATGCTGCTTTCTTAGCTTTGCTATAATTGATTCCACATGTAATTGAGCTTTGGATTTGATGGTTTCCATTTGGTAAGATTTTAGGGTTAATACTTTTTTTTGTCGAGCAGGTTTAATGCCTGCGTCCTCAGCTTGGATGCTGAATTACATTTGCCTGTTTGCATCCATTCATCAAGATCTGCACGCCGGAAATAGACCAACTTACCTCCGGGTTTAAAGTGTGCGATAACACGGCTAGCGGTTAACTTGTACAAATAAGATGCAGACAAATTCAGATATCGAAGGGCTTCCTCGAAACTCAGCATTACTTTTTGGGTAAGCAGCATTTCATCAATCCTGCTTTCCAATTTCACAAAGTGACGGCGCAACTCTTCCAGAGCAGTCACATTCATTGTGGGTTCCATAATAAAAAAGGGTAAAAAATTGAAGCAACGATGTGTGCGTCGGGCACCATCTTTTGTCACTTCTGAT
>JBKJMR010000197.1:0-4960 GCA_046596275.1 Bacteroidia bacterium
CATTTATAATCTTGACCTCGATAATTATAACAGGCCGCACGGCAACAACATAGATATAGGATGTTATGAAAATCCATACTGCACATTTAATTTATCTATAAATGCATCGGGCAATACCACTATTTGTCCCGGCTCCACGGTGACCTTAACGGCAAACAGCGGGAACAATTTTCTCTGGTCCAACTCGTCAACTTCTTCAGCTATTACAGTTAACAGCGCGGGAACATATTACCTGAAAGCTGATTCTTCCGGTTGCCTTGGCAATAATAACGTGCAGGTTGCTGTATTTTCTGCTAACATAATCATTACGGGAAATACAAACCTTTGCAATGGTGATTCAGCATTATTGACAGCCACAGGAAGCAATATAGTTTCCTATCTCTGGAATACAAATGCAACGACTAATCAAATTTATGCAACTGCTCCCGGAATATATTATGTGACAGCACTTACCTCAGATGGCTGCACGGTAACAGATACGCTTATTGTTTCACCGGCATCAGGTTCTGCACCAGTAATAAATTTTTCAGGAGGATTACTGAGCACAACAACCTTTACTACTTACCAATGGTTGCTAAATAATGCAGTTATTCCGGGCGCAACGGGAAATCCTTATTATCCAACGCAAAATGGAAATTATTCGGTCATCGTAAGTAATTCATCTGGCTGCATAGATACTTCTGTATCCTTCGCAGTAATTGATGTCGGAATTCCAGAATCTGAACCGTTGGGCTTTATATTATTTCCAAATCCTTGCTCAGATGTATTGCATCTTGTAGCTGACGCTTCATTCACAACAGATATTAAAATCGAAATAACAGATGTATCCGGGCGACAAGTAATCAATGAATTTTTGCTCAACTCTCGCACCCAACTTATTGATGTTTCATCTTTACAGGGCGGTCTCTATTTTATAAGCTTGAAAAACAATTCAGGTAGCTATACCACCCGGTTTATCAAGGAATAATCTATACTATTAACACTTTAAATACCAAAACTGATGCATATCGCAGTATTTCCCGGGTCGTTCGATCCATTCACACGCGGACATGAATCAATTGTGCGGCGCGTGCTGCCTTTGTTTGATCATGTGATTGTTGCGATCGGCGTTAACAGCCATAAGAATTATTATTTCTCACTCGAGAAACGTACAGCGTGGATCAGAGACGTTTTTGCTGATGAAAAGAAGATCAGCGTGGAATCGTTTAGCGGATTAACAATTGATTTCTGCCGTAAGTCGGATGCGAAATTTATTGTCCGCGGATTACGTACAACTACCGATCTCGAATTTGAAAAAGCCATCGCACAAATGAATAAAACCATGGCGAACGAGATTGAAACGCTGTTTATTTTGCCAACTCCCGAGCTTTCCGCAATAAATTCGACAATTATCCGTGATATAGTACGAAATGGCGGGGATGCTTCACCTTTTGTCCCGCCGGCCATCGACTTAAAGAGTTAGCGTTAAGTTTTTAGTTCGGTCCCGATAATTTATCGGGACCGAACTAAAAACTTAAAATAAAGGCACGGGTTTTGAAATAACTTTGATAATGAAACGACTCTCACCGTTTTTCTTCCTTTTATTTTTTGCACAAACGCTTTTCGCGCAGCAAAACACTTGTACCATTTTCGGACTTGCTCCCGGTCGCGATGGTCATGTGATTGGCGCGTATATGTACGATGATTTTATTACGCATACTGAAATAAAATTAGCTGAAGGAATCATTGGCGACAGCGGAAAGTTTTCGCTTGATGTAGAAGTTTCGGGAGTGACATATATTTTTCTTCGCTGCAAAAAAGTACACGGTTTTCTTTATGCAGAACCCGGAAGAAAAGTTGAATTAGAATTTCCTGACCGTGATCCGAAATCACAGGTTAATCCGGATGTAGAATATATGGTTCCGATGTCCATCTACATCGAAGATTCTACGGACATGAATTTTCTTGCTGATGATTACAATCAGAAGTTTGATAAGTTCTGGCGGAAAAATTTCCAAAGCTTTGTTGTAAAAGATTCGCTTGCGGTGCTGGATACTTTTCATGTGCGCATGAACCGGCATTATGCGAAAGTGAAGAATCCCTATTTTCTTCCGTGGATGAATTATGGATTGGCTTCGATGGAAGATGGAATTTTTCAAAGCCAGCAGCTGACGGGAAAAAAATATGTTTCGAATAAAAAGATCTATCACCAGAATTCTGAATACATGGAATTCTTTAATAATTTTTTCCAGGATTACATGTACAAATGGTCGGCGCGTAAGGAAGGGCAGGGAATGGTTTTCGCGATAAATAATTTGATCAGCTACGACAGCTTGCTTTCTTCGATGAAACGTTTGCCGTGGATGGAAAATGACACGTTGCGTGAGCTGGTGATGCTGAAAGGACTTTTTGAATCGTATAACAACCCGGCTTTTAATTCGAGAAATGTTCTTGCGATCGCACAGCAGGCGTCCACGAGAAGCAGAATTGCAGAGCATCGTCGCATTGCACGGAACATTGTTACATTCTATACGAAATTAAAACGCGGTTCACTTGCTCCGCATTTTGTCGGCAAGAACAAGCTCGGAGTTGAAATCGATCCGCTCGATAAATACAAAGGGAAATACATTTACATTTTCTTTTTCGCCACCTGGAATACACATTCCATGAGTGAATTCCGCTACATGGAAGAGCTGCAAAAGAAATATGGAAAACAAGTTGAATTCGTAAGCATTTCCCTGGATCCGGATACAAATGCATTTAAGGCTTTCTTGAAAGCAAATCCGAAATACAAGTGGACAATTCTGCATTTCGACTTCAATGAAAAAATAAAAAGCGATTATAATATTTTCAGTGTGCCCAGCGGGTTTATTATTGATCCGGAAGGAAAGCTTTATGTTACACCAGCGGATAATCCGAGCGGCGATTTAGAATATAATTTTTACAAGATCGCTTTCCCGAAAGGGACGGGATATATTCCTCATGATCAACGATAATACAACTTATGAAAAAAGATATTGAAAGCAGGGATGATGTTGTTTTACTTGTTGATTCGTTCTACGATAAAATAAAAACCAATGAAATTCTCGGGCATATTTTTAATGATGTTGCGAAGCTGAATTGGGAAGAACATTTGCCGAAGATGTATTCGTTTTGGGCGAGTTTGCTTTTAGGTGAACATAGTTTCTCGGGCAACCCGATGATGAAACATGTTGAGCTGAGTAAGTTAACGCCAATGACAGAAACCGAATTTTCTGAATGGCTTTCCATTTTTTATCAGACGATTGATGATTTGTTTGTTGGAAACACTGCTGATGAAGCGAAAACCCGAGCGGCGAATATTGCGCGGCTGATGTTGCATAAGATTGAATCTGCAGACAGGAAAGCGCCTTGATTAATAAAGCGCATCCTGCGAACTAAATATTTCCTTTTACAATTTCTCTCCAAAAGTAAATCACCATCCAAATCACAAAAAAGATGGCTCCGATAATTACGATCGAACTTCCGTGTTTTCGATCTTCAAGCGAATAAGCATAAACCCGTTCTCCATTGGGTAATGTTCGCTTATGCGTGGCTAAATGCAAGCCGATAAAAATTGCGATTATTCCGCCCAGGATTGCAAGAACGTATCCAAAATTAATCCAACCTGCCTGGCTTTCTTCCGGTTTTTTCAACTCTTCGATTCTTTCTTTTTTGAATGAAGCCACTTTTTCAGGACGCATTTCTTTTCCCCTGTCCTTTAAAATTTTTTGAGCAAGCATAAAATTAAATTGTCCCCACTCATCTTTTTTGGAAACAACATCGATCAGCTCGGCATCGGTAAATTCAAACAGGTAATAATCTTTATCGGCTGTATCAATTTCAGCTAATGAAATTTGCTCCAATAAAAGATCTGCTCTTTCAAAATCTGACTGTTTAATCTTGACGCGGAATTCTTTCGTAGATTCATTATTCGCAAAAGACACATCGAAAACAGTAGAAGTATTTTCAAACTCGTAGGGAATATTTGCTTCTTCTAAAATTGCACCGAGGTCCATCGCTGCAATCTGGTCGTTGAATTTTTGGAAGGTGATGAAGGGTTCGGGCATTGGGAGGTTTTATTTATTATCAACCACAAACTTTTTCTCAGTTGGCTTGTCGTTTTCATATTCATAAATGGAAAAGACAGAATTCCCAAGATTGGTAATATATTCTTCCTGTATTCTTCTGTTCAAATTGTCATAAGTATATAGCCGTCGGAAATAAGGTAATCCTGTTTTGCTGTCGATTCCTTCTTCATCAATTAAATTTTTTCGCTTGTCATAGCGCAATGTCGTGTAATGACCGGCACCATCCAAATTATGAAAAGAACATAATTTTTTTGTGCTGTCAATAAAATATGAGGTTAAGATAGTTCGTGTAAACTGATCATCTGTTACAGTATTCTCTTCCTTAAGTCTTCCGAGTACATCGTAGAGATAAAATTCGCTTTCAACTCTACCATGCTCATACGTTACTTTCTTTTCAATTATTTTTCCGATGCTGTCATAATTATAAACTTCCACAACTCTTCCACTCCAGGATTTTTTTTCTTCAAAATCTGTTTGATCCACGATACAACCACCTGGCCTGCCCCAACCTTTATCTACACCTGGTTTCAAATTTTTCTGAAAGTTGTATGTAATTTTAGATGCTAATTTTCCATCTTTCGTGTACGAATATTTTGTCTTGTATAATGTTTCTGAGGAACTTCTTTCCAAACGATATTCTTCACTGATCTTTTTATCTTCATAGATGTATACAATGTGCTCCTCAACGTCACCTTTGGCCGAATATCTCAAATGATCAATTTTGTTATTTGCTAAATCATAACCGTCAGTTTCTGCAAGGTATTTTTCATTACTACCTAAATAATTAAACTTGTAAACCTTACATTCATTGATCGTTGTATATGAAAACGAGATAATTGAATCAAATGGCAATTCGAAGATTTCATTTGCAA
>JBKJMR010000312.1:0-2565 GCA_046596275.1 Bacteroidia bacterium
TAAACGCTTAGGGATTCCCGATGGGACTTAAAAAATCAAACTAACCTGATACCCACATTTCATAGGCTACAAAACTTTAATTTGGCTGTAACTAATCAGTGTTCCCGTGCGTCTTGTGCCTGATCTAACGTCCTCCTTTATGTCCCGTTTTTATCGTTTTTGCCTGCTGCTGCTTTTCTCTTTTTCCGTGCCTGCTTTCGGACAAAATACATTCACCATCAGCGGTTTTATTTCAGATTCTGCCAATGGAGAAATGCTTTTCGGATCTTCCGTTTTTGCGGTTGGAACTTCCAAAGGCACTGCTGCGAATGAGTACGGATTTTATTCGCTTTCCTTACCTGCCGGCACCTACACGTTGCGTTATTCCTATGTCGGTTTTCGCCAGAAAGAAGTAGTTATTCAGCTTTCGCAGGATGTGAAAAAAGACATTAAGCTTGTCAGCAGCACCGTTGTTAATTCGGAAGTCGTCATTAAAGCCGACCGTAACCAGGACCAGGTGCAATCCACGCAGACGAGCGCAATCAGCATTCCTATCGATAAAATAAAGCTCATTCCAACCATCGGAGGTGAAACGGATATTATAAAAGTGTTGCAGCTTATGCCCGGTGTAAAACGCGGCGGTGAAGGTCAGAGCCAGATGTTTGTGCGCGGCGGTTCGGGCGATGATAATTTGATTTTGCTGGATGAAGCTGTAGTTTATAATGTCGCGCATTTGTTCGGGTTCTTTTCTGTTTTTAATAATGATGCGCTGAAAGATATTACCATGTACAAAGGCGGTTTTCCTGCGCAATACGGCGGACGACTTTCATCGGTGATGGATATTCGTATGAAAGATGGTAATAATGATAAGTTCCATGTCGTAGGTGGAGTGGGTTTGCTTTCTTCACACATTACCGTTGAAGGCCCGATCATTAAAAACAAATCTTCTTTTCTTATTTCAGCACGCCGTTCCTACATCGATAAAGTTTTTAAGCTCGCGTACGGCGGAGAAAATGTATTGCCATATTATTTCTATGATGCGAATTTGAAATTGAATTATACGCTCAATGAAAAGAACAGGATTTTTGTCAGCAGCTATGTCGGTGATGATGTGCTTGCAACAAAAGTGGGCAGCGATAGTTCCTTCTTCGATGGCGGATTTAAGCTGGGAAATTTCACCGCCACCACAAGATGGAATCATACATTTTCACCAAAACTTTTTTCTAACGTTTCCTTGATTCACACACGCTTTCGGTATGATGTGGAAGCGCGCATCCCCGGAAATTCTTTTCTTACACAATCGCGCATTTCTGATTACGGAATAAAAGATGATTACAGCTATTATGTAAGTCCGACAAATTCCGTCCGCTTCGGAGCATCTTACACAATGCATATTTTCCGTCCGAATGTCGTTAGCACCTCCGGAGAGATTTCTGATTTCCTGCGTTCGAATGAAGGAAAGAAAACGTTTACCCACGAAATGGGACTTTATTATAACCAGGAGCTTGGCATTGGAGCGCGATTCAAAATAAATTACGGAATGCGTTTATCAGGATTAGCAACGAATGATGTTTTTTATTTTAATCCTGAACCACGCATTTCAACTGTATGGAATTTCGCCAAAACACAATCGGTGAAGCTGAGCTATTCGCGCATGGCACAATATTTACATTTGGTAAGCTCTTCCTCCATTGCATTGCCGACAGATCTCTGGTATCCCGTAACAAAATCTGTTCGTCCGCTAATTTCAGATCAGATTGCTGTAGCTTACAATTTAAATGTTCCGAAGCTGCAAACGCTTTTTACTGTTGAAGCCTATTACAAAGGCCTGAAAAATTTAATTGAATACCGCGAAGGCGCTGTGCTTATTCTGAATGATGATTATGAAAAAGAATTGGTCAGCGGAAAAGGCCATGCTTACGGATTTGAATTTTTCGCACAACGTACAGAAGGAAGATTAACCGGCTGGATCGGCTACACTATTTCCTGGTCGATCCGCGAATTTCCTGATCTGAATAATGGAAAAACGTTCTACGCAAAATTCGATCGTCGCCATGATCTTTCTATTGTCGGCACGTATGAATTTACAAAACGCTTTTCTGTTGCTGCGGTTTGGGTGTACAGCACCGGTCAGCGCTTCACTCCTGCCACAGGAAATTTTTTAATGCCGGATGCCTCACTTTCACAAGTAAATACATTGCCGATTTATTCTGATAAGAATGCAATTCAGCTTCCCTCCGCACATCGGCTCGATATTAATTTCGTTTTCAAATCACGTCTCGATCGTAAGTGGATGAAGTGGACGGGCGAATGGCAGATCGGCGCATACAACCTTTACAATCGCGCGCAGCCTTATAAAATAAAAGTGGTGGATGACGGAAACGGCGGATTCAAATACCAGGCTGTTGGTTTGTTCGGTTTCATTCCTTCCATCGCTTACAATTTTAAATTCTGATCATGAAAAATTTTAAATACATATTCATTATTCTCGCAATCGCAATTTCTCTTGTGGATTGTACACCTGACCCAATAGATATTGATGTACAACCTACAGAAGAAAGATTGGAGGTCGCTTCACAAATTTTG
>JBKJMR010000315.1:0-3051 GCA_046596275.1 Bacteroidia bacterium
GAGCTTGATCGTTTTTGTGAAGCGATGATCAGCATTCGTAATGAGATCATGGAAATTGCAGATGGTAAAGCAGATGTGGCAGATAATGTGCTGAAAAATGCGCCGCATACTTCCGGAAGTGTGATTGTGAATGAATGGAATCATCCTTATACACGGGAAAAAGCAGTTTTTCCATTAAGCTGGGTTCGCGATCAAAAATTCTGGCCAAGTGTAGGAAGAGTCGACAATGCATATGGCGATCGCAACCTTGTTTGCTCGTGTTTACCGATTGAAGCATACATGGAAACCGCAACCGCCTGACTTTCAGCATCAACATTATAAATACTGAAATACAAGTATTTACAATTGATTGCCTGTAAAGGTTGATTTTATTGAGAAATATGTTATTTTTGTAATACCCAAAAGTAAAGTCAAATATTTATTGAAACTAAAAAAATTAACAATGAAAAAAATTTTTACTCTTTTGTTTGCCGGATTAGTAGGGTTGACACTTAATGCACAGCGTACGACTGTTGTTAGCGCTCCTTCTGTAAATAATCCATCACAGCCACAAGTTGGCAATCCAAATCTTAACGCAGCAGGAAGCTCCACACGCGCAAATTCATATTGGATGAATTACGCTTTGCAGCTTGATGATCCGTCCGGTTATACACCAGGAATGGCTTCAGCAACTTTTAATGTTATTTTCCCTGATTCTAACATCATCATCGGAACTTACACAACAGGAGATCCGGCATATGCACAGTTTCACAAAGCTGCTACAATGCTTGATCCTAAAAACATGCCGGTTCAGTCGATCAATTCTTCGGTAATGTACAGCCTCGATTCACTTGCAATTGGCTATGCATACGTACGTACGTTGTTGCCTACTGTAGTTGACACACTGGTTATCCAGATCATTAAGCATGATGCATCACTTCAGTGGGATCTTGCTAATGCAACTTACCAGGATATCACTTACAACCAGCCAACAAACACAATCACACAATCCCAGGTTCTTGCAACATACACTTACTTGTTGACGATCCTTGACAGCACTTCATTTGCAAATGAGATTTTGATTGCAACTCCTGGTGTTCCTAACCAGGCCGGCACAAACCGTATCGGCGCAGTAGTTACTTTCAAACCAGGCTACACTTACAACATCACTGATTCTATCACAGATAAAAACGCATTCTACTTGTTGTCTTACGAGCAGAACGGCGCAAGTACTGATCCGACATTCTACGGAACAATCGCTGATGGAAACTCTGATTTGAATTGTTCTTACATGTTGCCTACTTCAGTTCGTTATGATCAGAATGCACAAGGCTGGAATGGTTACTTCATCCCAACATGGGCTTGGACAACACCTTATTCTCCTGAGCACCACATCATCTCTTTCCTCCTTACAGAAGTTGTTGGTGTGAACGAAAATTCTAACATCAGCTCTTTCCAGAATTACCCGAATCCAGCAGATGTTGCACAAAACATTAAATACAGCTTGAAAACTACAGCTGATGTTACTGTTAGCATTACTGATATCGCAGGAAAAGTGATCGTGTTCCAGAACGAAGGTCAGCAGTTCCAGGGTGAGCACATCACAGCATTGAACACAAGCACACTTGCAAACGGCGTTTATTTCATCACACTTACAGCTGGTGAAGAAAAATCTGTTAGCAGAATGGTTGTTCAGCACTAATAAATTTTTGATTAAGAAAAAGGCGTTACCAACCCGGTAACGCCTTTTTTTATTGAATCGCCTGAAGGTTTTTTCTCTGAACCTTTTATGCAGCCTTATTTTTAACGTAAAAAATGAAGCTGGGTATAGTGAATCTCTTATATTTGTAATAGAGCAAATTAACTAAAACCGTATATCTCTTAAACATGAAAACACTTTACTCTACCCTGATCGCATCTTTTATCGGTGTGTCAGCATTTGCACAGAGCAACATCAGCTCAACACCAACAGGTCAACATCCACTGAATTCTGTTCAGAAACATGTTCCTGCTGTAGCTCAGCGAAATTCTAATCCGGTTTCTACCCAGAATAACATGTCTTTTTACACAGACTACGGGTTCATGGATGAAGATTATCAGGTGAATACAAACGGATACACCTACGAACGTTACATCTGGGATATGAACATGAATTACAGTCTTTCTAACGGCGATACAAGTCTTCGTTGGGCAACTGTTGACTTCAACCCATTGTATGATTCTTATAACGGATCTGTTCAAGTGGCGTCTACATCTTACAACAGCGTAACAATTGATTCGATCTTCTTCAATGCAGGTCATTCAAACTACTCTGGTCTAAATGACACGATCCTTGTGAAAATCATTCAGTGCTCTTCTGCTGGTTATCCAACCACAACAGCACTTGTTCTTCACACAGATACCATCATCTCAAACGTTTCTATCACAGGAAGCACAACATGGTTGAGCAATGGTACTTTCTTCACCACACCGAATTACACAATCAACAACAACACAACTAAATTCGCGGTGAAAATCGAATACTACGGAAACTCTCTTGATACTTTTGGTATGACAGCAGGTTTCGGTGATATGGGAATTACATGTAATGCGCTTCCAACACTTCCGAACTTCGCAGCGTTGAGCAATTACTACCCGAACAGCTACCGTCATGACATGCGTTTTGCAGGTCCGCCAAATAACCTTCCACAGCTTCCAACATCTACAGGTGCGGATACATATTATGAGTGCGATGGAATCCAGGGGCACGTAGTTGGTGATGACAGCGAAAACTATCTTCAGAACTGGGATCTTTGGATTCACGCTACTGTTGGTGGTGTTGGTATCACTGAGTCAACCGGAACACTTGGAGTTGGTCAGAACATCCCGAACCCTGCTACAGGTGAAACAATCATTCCTTACACATTGAAAAATAACAGCGCAGTATCGCTTACTATTTACGATGTAACAGGAAATATTGTATTAACACAAAAAGAAAATGCAGCTGCAGGAAGCAATACTTTCAAAGTATCTTCTGCTAATCTTGCTGCTGGTGTTTATTACTACACTGTTTCTACAACAGAAGGTTCTGCA
>JBKJMR010000341.1:0-2901 GCA_046596275.1 Bacteroidia bacterium
CAATTCATTTATGCCTTTTGTTTCGTACAAATAACCGGCGTACAAAACTATAAAAGCATCATGCGGCAGATTTAATTTCTTCCTTGCTTCTGGTTTTGTCAATGAAGAAAGATGTGAATCGTTAAATGGCATACGAATTACATCCGCTTTTGCTGCTGTAAGTTTAAATATACGTTCAGCAAGATCTTTGCTGACAGCTAAAATCTTTTGTGATTGTTTCACGAGATATTTAAAACGCGAAAGACTTTTTGAATTGACATTCGGATAATCATGCGCATCGCTTCCTATGAATGTGCTTACAAATGGAATAGTAATTCCGGCAAAATTTTTAGCAGCGAAAGCAGCAGGATATCCACCGAGTCCATGAATCACATCCGGTGGTGACAACTTCAGCTTCCTGATTGCCTTGACCATAAAATAATGCGGGATCCCACGGTGTACTTCACCAGGATGAGTGAAATAACGCGGGCGATAAATTTTAACGCCATTTTGCTCTTCATAAAAAGGAGCAGACTGATAATTTTTCCATTTAGCGGAAAGTGCAGCAAGTAAAAAACCAACATGTGGAGTTGGAGCAATAACAGTAAGATCAATTCCTTTTTTCACCAACGCTTCGGCAAAATCTTTATAAAATATTCCAGCCTGCACATTATGCAGGTGAGGATAATTAGAAACAATCCAGTAGATCTTCATTTCAATCAGTACTGTTTGTAACGTGTGATTATTTTATAAATCATTTTTAGTCGTGAGCGTAATGAAAGCGTTACAGTGTGTGAAAGTTCAGAGGAAGAGAATTTCCTTTTTGCTTCCCACCCCAACCCTGAATTTTCGCAGACCTTCAACCAATAATTTCCGATTACTTTTTCTACCGCGTTTGCGTTTACTTTCCCTGATTCGCTGACCGTCTTTTCTATTTTTTTCAACCATGCTTCTGCTGCTTCGAGAAAAGCAATGCTTCCTTTACTTTTTCCATCTGAAATATGAATATGAATTTCTTTTTCAGCACCGGAGGGTAAAAGTCCAAACCAGGAAAAATAATTCCACATAATTTTATGACGTGTGGCTTCTTTCGCCTCTTTCTGCGTTTGTGTAACCTGCATCGCATGCACACGATACAACAACAACGGTGAAGGAAGATTCGCAATGGAAGTTACCCGAACCATTCTTGTCCACACCTCATAATCTTCTGCAAGAAATGCATCCATCGAATACTGTAATGCATTTTCAATCATTACCGCTTTACGAAAAATGACAGAAGGATGCGCCACAACATTCCTGAAAAGTAATTCAGCCTTTATTTCTTGTGAATCGGAAGGAAGTGTCTTTAACGTTTTATCCTGGCCATTCCAGCTATAAAATGAAGTTCCGCATAAACCGATCGCAGGGTTATTCTCGAGGAAAGTAATTTGAGAAGAGAACCGGTTCGGTAATGAAACATCATCCGCATCCATTCGCGCGATGTATTTTCCCTTCGCTTTGTTAATTCCTTTATTCAACGTTGCGATCAAACCGATATTGGTTTCATTCTTTATGTAAACAATACGCGGATCAATTATATTTTTTATCAGCTGCTCACTTTTGTCAGTTGATCCGTCATTGATCACCAGCAATTCAAAGTTTTTAAAATCCTGCGCAAGCACACTTTCGATAGCGGACACGATAAATTTTTCCGCGTTGTAAACCGGCAGAATAACAGAAACCAACGGATCATTTATAGCTTCAACCATGCCGGCGGAATCAGGTCAACATAATTCTTTTCATTTGATGCAAACCATCTTTCAGGAGCGATCACCAGCTTTTTCGGATCAGGGTTGAGCCAGGCACCCCACCAACTGAAGCTGCTGTTTGCAATGATATGGTGCTTGCAATGACGCATCAGGCGAAGATCGTTGTAGCTTTCTTTGCCTTTATTAAAATCAATAAACGTTGCTTCGCCGGGAAGATTCAAATTATTCCTTGCCCATTCCGGCTCATCAGAAAAAACGAAAAACTTCGGAGTGCCTTCTGTGTTTTGCACTGCATGTTGAATTGCACGTTCATAATAATCCAGTCCGCATACACCATGAAAAGTATTTGCTGAGGCAAGATTTACATAATCGCCCCTGCGCACATGAATGCTGATGGAATTTTTTGAAGCAGTGATCTCTTTCAACATTTCGCCATTCCTTGCATCAGGTGGAGCAACAAATTCAAAGTCGCGACGTATGACATCTTCGAATCCTGCATAGTATTTTTCAGTTTGAAAATAACCATCGAGATACGTATTCGCAGGACAGTCAAACAAAGCTGGTTGAAATTCCATTCCTTTTTCGATAAAATTCTCATAAGGAAATACCCATGCAGCAGTTGAAGAAATTCTGCGCAAGTAATAGTTGCTGTTCATCTTTTGCAAAAGACGAACAGTAAAATCCGGTGCAGCAACAGGTGGAATTTTAAAAACATCCAGCTCAAATTCTCTTTTTGTCCACGCGCCACCCGGATCCATATTCAGAAACGATTGATCAGGAAAAACAGTTGTATGCTTCCGCAATGCAAGCGCACGAGCCGCCGCATACTGAAATAGCTGGTTTCCCAGTCCGCCCATGAGCTTTACAACAATCATTTTCCGTTCACAAGATTTAAATACATCGATTCATATTTTCGTGCAATGATTTCCCAGCTGAATTTATTTTTCCAGCTTGTAAATCCCTGCTCAGCTGCAGCTTTCAATTTAATTTTATCCGCATACAATTCATCCAGCATCATTGCAGATTCTTTTATTTTAGAATGGCTGAGTCCGTTCGCATCAATAAACGTCGGCATGATCCATCCTCCACTACTCCATTTTACAATTTCTGCTGAGTTGCCAACATCGGTTACGAGAAATGGTGTTTTAGCCGCCATCGATTCAAATAAAACGAT
>JBKJMR010000482.1:0-12730 GCA_046596275.1 Bacteroidia bacterium
GTTTTTTTACCCTTAACCACCAACCTTTTTTTTCACCACCTCCGTCGCGGCGGACACCAACCTTTTTTCGAAACTCTTGCATTACCTTTGCCACTCACAAATTTAAAACGACCTCTATGAAAAAAATTACTTTTTTTATTGCCTTTGCCATTACCTCCATCACCACCTCCGCACAAACTATTCTTAATCCCGGATTTGAAACCTGGGTGCCTAACAATGAAACCGGCACCACGTATCAAATGCCTGAACATTGGGTAACCACCGACATCCTGATCACTTATCTCAATGAACTTTTGGGAAATCCCGGGTACACTGTGAACACAGTTGCATCTGTTGCCGGCCACACAGGAAATGATGCTGTTCAAATGAGCGTTGCGGTAAGTAATATGGGCGATACAGTTGCAGGCGGAATTTTTTATTGTGACTCTGCAGCAACTTTTGTTGAAGCATTGTTCGGTGGTCCCGAAGCAATCGGATTTCCATTGAGCACACGTCCTGCGAATTTAACCGGTTGGTATAAATGGACAAATGTTGGTAATGACAGCGCAGCAGTACTTACAATAATGACCAAATGGAATACAACAACGCAATCCAGAGATACAGTTGCTATCGGCGGTATCGATATTATTTCTTCTGCAGCTGCATGGACGGCCTTCTCTGCTCCGATTGGTTATGCTTTAGGTGTTAATCCTGATACTGTATTTATTTATGCAGCGAACAATTCGAATCTTCCGACAATCGGTTCGGTTCTTACTATTGATGATCTTGCTTTCACCGGTCTCGTTCCGATTGGAATTAATGAAAACGCTTCTTCGCTCGCTTCTGCTTCTGTTATGCCGAATCCGTTTTCAGAACAAGCTACATTGAAGCTTGATAATACTCAAATCGAAAATGGCAAGCTGGAAATTTATGATGTGCTTGGAAATAAAGTGCGCGAAATTCAAAATCTTTCAGGAAGCAGCTTTATTATCAGCCGTGAAGGATTGTCTTCCGGAATTTATTTTTATACACTCACAGAAAAGAATGCATTGATCGTAACAGGAAAATTATCTGTGGAATAAAATTTCTTCAGGAACGATAAAACGTTCAACATAAAATCAGGCGGGTTTAATTATCTGCCTGATTTTTTTTGTTCTTGTGCTTCGAGTAGATCGCGGAGTCCCACCACTCTTTATAAAAGAAATTTTCCCTGTAATGCGCTTCTTGCACAAAACCGTTTTTTTCAAGAATACGTTTTGAGGCAATATGCGAAGGAGTAATATTCGCTTCAATGGAATGCAGGTTGATTTTTTCCAAACCATATTCCGTAACAAGCTTCACCGCTTCAGTCATAATGCCTTTATTCCAATGAGCAGGATCAAGCTCATAGCCCAAATCGGCGCGACGGTGCTGGTGATCTATTTTCTTAAATCCAACAGAGCCGATCAGCTGATCTTTTTCTTTTAATGTAATTCCCCAGCGGATTCCATTTTCTTCTGCGAATAACCTCCGCCAGTAAAAGATCAGCTTTTCTGCTTGTGTTAATGTGGAATAAACAGCCTCGCCTCGTTGCAGCATTACTTTCTCATTGCTGTACAAACGAAAGATCAACGACGCATCAGCATCATGAATCATCCGCATAGTAATGTTGGACGATTCAAGCAAAGGAAATTGTTGAGGAAAATGAAGCAACTGTTCCAACGTGTTCCCGTTTTGATGTTTAATGTCGGGAAGGTAAAATCTTTTAGAACAATTTTTACAAAATACCTTCGAGCAGGCGCGTAAATAAAAATCCGCCACCGAGCAGCCACACAAATAAAATTGCTGCGAGATAGATCGGTTTTGCACCGACGGCTTTAAACTTTGAAAAATTCGTTTCCATTCCAAGCGCACACATAGCCATCGTCAGTAAAAATGTATCCACGGTATTGATCACACCAACCGTCTCTGTCGGAACAAGCTGCAACGAATTAAATCCGGCAACAAGAATAAATCCAAACACAAACCAGGGCACAACTACTTTTTTGCGGCGACCTTTTTCTTTTGCAGCAATTTTCTCGCGTGATTTTTTTGTCAGGAACATTCCAAGCATGATCAGCATCGGGCCCAAAAGCATTACGCGTGTCATCTTTACAATTAGTCCTGTGCTTGTGGCCTCCGCGCCGATCGCGTTTCCTGCTGCTACAACCTGTGCCACTTCATGTATGCTTCCGCCGATGTAAATTCCATAATGTACATCATCGAAAGGAAGTACGCCGCTTTTCTGCAGCACAGGATAAAAAAACATGGAAATTGTGCCGAATAAAACAACAGTAGAAACAGCGATCGCAGATTTATGCGGCTCGGATTTTAAAACGGATTCTGTTGCAAGCACAGCCGCAGCACCACAAACCGCCGCACCGGATGAAGTGAGATACGTAATGTCGCGGTCCATTTTAAAAACTTTGATGCCGAGAAAATTGCCGAGAAGAAAAGTGGTGGTCACCATGATCACACTTTGCACCAAACCGGGTGCGCCTACGCTTGCAATATCTGTAAAAGTGATCCGGAAGCCATAAAAAATAATGGCGGTGCGCAGAATAAACTTTGCAGAAAAAAGAATTCCCATCAGCCATTTCTGCGGAAGTTTGTGGCGCAGCGTATTGCCATAGACCATGCTGATCAGGATGCCGATGATCAGGGGGCTGAAACCCAGGTTCTTGATGAAAGCAATATTCGAGATCAGGGTTGCCGCGATCGCAAAAATGCCGACAAAAAGAATTCCTTTTATAGTGTGAATTGCGTTTTCGCGGGAGAAGAATGACATGCGCCTCTAAATTAATGGAAAGTATCGCCGGAGAAACAGCGAGCTAATTTAGCGTTATTATTTGCCGGATTATGCCAATAAACGAAAACTCCGAAAGGTAAATTCCATCTGATTTTCGGTTATTTTTGTATTAGACAATTACACACCAACACCCTCAGGATATGCTGATTGAACAGATGTACACAAATTGCCTCGCGGAAGCGGCTTACTGGATCGAATCAGAAGGTGAAGCGGCGGTGATCGATCCGATCCGTGAAACGGGGCCGTACCTGGAGAAAGCGGCAGAACGTGGTGTGAAGATCAAATACGTTTTCGAAACTCATTTTCATGCTGATTTTGTTTCGGGTCATATTGATCTTGCAAAAGCTACCGGCGCAACTATTATTTATGGTCCCGGAGCTGAAACAAATTATGCGGTACACAATGCGCATGATGGTGAAGAATTTAAAATCGGCAAGCTTACTATTCGTGTTTTACATACGCCCGGACATACACCGGAATCCAGCTGCTATCTTTTATTGGATGAAAATAAAAAAGAGCATGCGGTTTTCACCGGCGACACACTTTTTGTAGGCGATGTAGGACGTCCGGATCTGCTCGATGGTAAAATGACAAAAGAAGAATTGGCATCGATGATGTTTGATTCACTGAATAATAAATTAAAGCCGCTTGCTGATGAAGTGATCCTTTATCCAGCGCACGGTCCCGGAAGCTCTTGCGGAAAAAACATCGGCAAAGAAACGTGGTCGACAATGGGCGAGCAGAAAAAAAAGAATTATGCTTTATTGATCAACGATAAAAAAGAATTTATTGAAGCGGTTACCACCGGACTTTCTGCACCGCCGCAATATTTTTTCAAAGATGCGATGATCAATAAGAATGGATATGAAAGTCTTGAACACGTGATGGAGCGCAATGTAAAACCATTGTCAGCAGAAAAAGTAAAAGCTGCGATTGAGAATGGTGCAATGGTTCTTGATACCCGTCATGTGGATGAATTTGAAAAAGCATTTATTCCCGGTTCTGTTTTTATCGGTCTCGATGGAACATTTGCGGTTTGGGTCGGAACATTGCTTGATATGTCTGTGCCGCTGATTTTGGTTACTGATGCTGGCAAAGAGCATGAAGCAATTCTTCGTCTTGCGCGTGTTGGATTTGAAAATGTTGCCGGTTATCTCGAAGGTGGAATCGAAGCGTGGACAAATGCCGGATTACCTGCGGATAATTTGAAATCTGTAAACCCGGATGAATTTGCTGCTGATGTGCGCGAAGGAAAAAGTGGCAGAACAATTCTTGATGTTCGTCGTCCCGGTGAATTTAATTCCGGTCATGTAGAAGGCGCCGGTCATTTTTGTCTTACGAATTTTTCAAAGAAAGAAAATCTTGAAAAGCTTTCTACAGAGGAACCGTATTACCTGCATTGTGCGGGCGGATATCGTTCAGTCATTGCCGCTTCTATTATGAAAGCAAACGGCTTCACTAATTTGGTGAACGTAAGAAAAGGCTGGTCAGGCATCAAAAATGAAAATGTGGCTTTAGTCATTCCTGAGACAGTTTAGGAAAAGAAGAAAGTAGAAAATGGGTAATTGGGGTAATTGTTATAAACCCCAATTACCCATTTCCCCAATTACCCATTTTCCTTTTCCCAATTTCCATTTATAAAAAATGTCTCACCTCTATCTCCATATTCCTTTCTGCAAGCAAGCCTGTCATTACTGCGATTTTCATTTTTCCACTTCGCAGGATAAGAAAGGCGAAATGGTGCGTGCGATGATGAAAGAGCTGGAGCAACGCAAACCGGAATTGCCAGGGAAAAAACTTGACACCATTTATTTTGGCGGCGGAACTCCATCTGTTTTAAGCGGAGATGAGCTGAAATTTATTTTTGATTCCATTGCGCATTGGTTCGACATTTCTCCTGATGCAGAAATTACACTGGAAGCAAACCCGGATGATCTCACCGGGAAATTTCTGAAAGAGCTGCGATCAACACCGGTCAATCGTTTGAGCATCGGCATTCAATCTTTTCGTGATGAAGATCTGAGAATGATGAATCGTGCGCATAACGCTTCGGAGGCAGAATCATCTGTTAAACGTGCGCAGGATTCGGGCATTACTAATTTGACTGTCGATCTTATTTACGGCGTTCCCACGCTGGATGAAATGAGCTGGCAAAAAAACCTGGATAAGATCAACGAGCTTAGCGTGCAGCATTTATCTTCTTATTGTTTGACGATCGAACCAAAAACTGCGCTTGCACGATTTGTAAAATCAGGGAAATTTTCTCCGCTTGATGATGCGCTTGCTTCCAAACATTTTCACCAGCTTGTTCAATTTGCAAATGAATATGGATTTGATCATTATGAAATTTCCAATTTTGCAAAAAAAGGTTTTATCGCCAAACATAACAGCAGCTATTGGTTCGGCGAATCATATTTAGGAATTGGTCCTTCAGCACACAGTTTTGACGGAGAAAAAAGACGCTGGAATGTTTCGAATAATCCACAATACCTGAATTTTATTTCAACAGGAAAAAAGGCGTACGAAGAAGAAACGCTGAATGAAAATGAGCGCTACAACGAATTCGTGATGACGCATCTCCGAACCATGTGGGGTGTTCCTTTGAAAGATATTCCTGAACAGTTTCAAAATCATTTTAAGATCGAATCAGAAAAATGGCTCGTTTCTGCTGATATGAATAATAATTCCGGCGTTTTTACATTGACAGAACAAGGAAAATTAATCGCGGACCGAATTGCTTCTGATCTTTTTGTTGTCTGACGTTTGTGAATTATCTGCTGTATCTTAGAGGAACAAATCCAGGATATGTTCGCAACAATAAATCACAAAGGAGAAATTTACAAAGTCGATTTTGCTCAACCGATTGACATTTCCATTCCGATGTCTGATCACAGCGCGCGTGCGTGGTATGTGGAACCAATTCGCATCGAACCGGTGCGTAATGGCGAGTGGATCGGCGAAGTGAAAAGTGGTGGTTCAGTAAATTTCAGAAATATCTTTTTTAATCCGCACGGACATGGAACACACACGGAATGTGTCGGACATATTTCTCCTGAAATTGAAAGTGTCAATACACATTTAAAAAAATTCTTTTTCATCGCCGAGCTGATCACTGTGCTTCCTGAACAATCGGAGAACGGCGATTTTATCATTACAAAAAAACAGCTGGAGATTTTATTAAAGGATAAAAATCCGGAAGCAGTTGTGTTGCGCACGATTGATAATTCCGAATCAAAGCTCGGAGTGAACTGGTCGAATTCGAATCCGCCTTACCTGGAAGAAGAAGCAGCAAAATACCTCGCTGAAAAAAAAGTGGAGCATTTGCTGATTGATCTTCCTTCGGTAGATAAAGAAGTTGATGGCGGAAAATTAGCAGCGCATCGTGCATTCTGGGAATATCCGCATAACACACAATTTCATCGCACCATCACCGAATTTATTTACGCACCGAATGCAGTTTACGATGGACAGTATTTGTTGAATTTACAAACTGCGCCATTCGAAAATGATGCAAGTCCAAGCCGGCCGGTTTTATTCAGAATAGCAAACGGATAAGATGAATTTACAAGTGCTTCGCGAATATTGTCTTGCAAAACCCGGCGTGGAAGAAACAACTCCATTTGGCCCGGACACACTTGTTTTTAAAGTGGCGGGGAAAATGTTTTTGTTGACCGGTTTTGAAAATAGCCCTGTTCAGTTCAATGCAAAATGTGATCCTGAAAAAGCAATTGATCTGCGTGAGCGATATCCATGTGTGCAGCCGGGCTGGCATATGAATAAAAAACACTGGAATACAATTGTGGTGGATGGTTCGGTTGCAATCAAGCTTGTGAAAGAATGGATTGACGATTCGTATGATTTGGTTGTGGCGGGATTTTCTAAGAAGGAAAAGGAGTTGTTTGAGAAAATGCTTGCGGGGAAATAATTGAGGTTAAGCTGTATCATTTAGATTGCCAATGAAAGAATTCCTTTTAACGAGGAAGATTTCCTTCATGAGAACAGGTCGCACCTACGGCGCTGACAATAGTCACTAATCTTTATTACAAGACGATGTGCTGCTAATAGGAACAGGCATAAAAATCAGTAGTAATTTAATCGCATTTAGCGCCGTAGGTGCGACCTGTCTATAAAAAAATGCGATTCCTACTAAAGCGCCGTAGGTGCGACCTGTTCTCAATAACTGAATTAGTCATAGAAAAGAGTGCTCTTTCCTAAATGACATTGCACAAAAGGCGCAGTAAAAAATAATTGAAAGATTTCTTAAGCCGACTTTCTTTTAGCCATACCTCGGCAGGCACAGTACAGGCTCCGGCACAAAGACACTAAGAAAACAATGGGGAGATTTTCTAAACAAAAGCAAGGTTGATAATGAAATGCTTTTTTTCAGGAATGGGTTGCGGGATTTTCCAGTCTATCTTAAATATTTCTTTTAAAGTTTCAATAAAATTTGCCTGCGAATACGGCTTAATCGCATAGTAGTGGGCTCCCTTTTCAAATACTTCGTCGATGTCTTCGGTGTTCTTAGAAGCGGTCATCACAATCACAGGAATGTTTTTGTACTTCTCGTGCGCTTTGATTTCCTTCAGGCATTCCTTGCCATTTTTACCCGGCATATCAAGGTCAACAATTGCAAGATTTATTTCCGGCTCCCTTTCGAGCACCTGGAATAATTCATCATGATCTTTCGCCCAAATGATATTGTGGTACAGCTCAAGTTTTCCGAGGCAATGAATAAAAAACTTTTGATCTTCTGCATCGTCCTCTGCTAACAGCACATTTAAAAGTGGTGTCATAACTAATTGGGTTACATTAATAATCTTAGCAAAATTAAGGCCAATCAAATGTCTTAGGCTTACCATGTATGGGTTCATACCGGCAAATCATCGAAAAAAATTTACACCAGGATTGTTCCTGTGGGCTGTATAAATTCGCAAGCGGGGGCCTATTGAAACTAAAACGGGAAACACTTGCTTTACCCCTACAATTAAACATTGATTCTTTTGAGTGAAGTGTGATTAGGCAGAACCTATCTTTGCACAAATAATTTCACTCAATGAAAACTGTCTTCCGTTATTTCGCCCAGGGATTAATTGTTCTTGTTCCTGTTTCTATCACCATTCTTGTTTTATATAAGGCGTTCACCTGGTTTAAAAGTATGTTCGACGGCCTCGATGTGATCGTTCACCCTTATATAGATCCTTTTCTGTTTTTAATCCTGGCGCTTGCATTTATTTTCCTGGTAGGACTTTCCGCTTCGAATGTTTTCGCTAATTTTTTCATTCATGAAGCAGGAAAGCTGCTGGAAAAGATCCCGGTTTTCCGAACTATTTTTTCGCCGATTAAAGATTTTACATCTGCATTTATCGGCAACAATAAAAAATTTAATCATCCTGTTTTAGTTACAACAAACAGGCAAACAGGCATCCGGGAGATCGGTTTTATTACAGATGATGATCTTTCGGAACTTTCCATTTCAAAAGAGTTTGTTGCAGTATATTTTCCTGCATGTTATGCCATTTCGGGCAAGCTTCTCATAGTTCCCCGCGATATTATCGAACCACTGAACGTGCCTGCCTCTGAAGCAATGAAGTACATCGTATCAGGAGGTGTTTCTGACGTTGATTGACTTTACAAAGACTTTTTTCGCTAACTTGAACTACACTTTTCCGCTATGCCGGAAGATTCAAAAACAATAATACTCTTCTTATGAAAAAGCACTTACTAGTACTGGTATTACCATTCCTTGCACTCAGCCTGAATGCGCAAAAAATCAAGATCAGCGTCGATGAAAAAAATGCTTCGCTCGGTGGAAGCTCGCACAATTGCCTTGTTGTTACAATTTACGATTCGAGCATAGATGAAATTGAGAAAGAATGGAGATCCAAAATGAAAGGATTTGACGCAAAGGTCAGCGGCAAGGATGAAATTTTTGCTGATAATGCAATGATCAAAACCATTAGTGAAAATACATGCGATGTTTATGCGCGCGCAGAAAAAGGTGCGAATGAAAATGAAGTAAAATTCACTGTTGGTTTTCTTCTTGGCGAAACATGGCTGAGCTCTTCGTCGAATGCTGCGGCGTATAAGGCTGCTGAGCAAATTGTAAAAGACTTTGCTAAAAAAATGACGCAGGATGCAATTGATGATAAAGTAAAAGCGCAGGTTAAAATTCTCGATAAGCTCGATGATGAGCAGAAAGATCTCACCAAAAAGAACAAAGATCTGAAAGACGATATTACCTCTTACCAGGAAAAAATCAAAAACGCAGAAGCCGATATTAAGTCTAACGAAGAGGAAGCCGCAAAGAAAAAAGCCGAAATCGAAACGCAGCAAAAAGCGGTTGATGCGGTTAAGGCACGACAGTCATCTGTGGATTAGAGTACGAAAAAACGAAATCAAACGAAAAAGTGCGAAAAGCGAAAGTTTACGAAACGTGCTTCTGTAACTTTCGCTTTGTCGCATCCCTTTTCGTTTTTCGCACTTTTTCGCACACATTTCGCCTTTCGTACCCCCAATTCCCCCAATCCCTTTTATTATTACCTTTACCATCCACAATTTCGCAGCAAAATATGGACATGCAGACACTTGTTGATGGTTTTCCGGGACAGCTTGAAGAGGCGCTTAGAATAGGAAAATCGGCGGTTTTGTCAGAACCGGCACACGCAATCCGGAACGTATTAATTTCCGGTCTTGGCGGATCAGGCATCGGCGGGACAATCATTTCAGAACTTTCTTTTGATTCGAGCCCGGTTCCGGTTTCGGTCACCAAAGGATATTTTATTCCGGCATTCGTTGACCAGCATTCACTGGTTGTTATTTCTTCTTATTCAGGAAATACGGAAGAAACGCTTGCATGCATGGAACAGGCAATTGCGAAAAAAGCGCATGTTGTTTGTATCACTTCCGGCGGAAAAGTTGCGGAGCTTGCAAAAGAACATAAGCTTGATGTTATTCTTATTCCGGGCGGAATGCCACCACGCGCTTGCCTTGGTTTTTCCCTGGCACAGCAAGTGATCATTTTCGCAAAGCATAAATTATTATCGCCAGCTGCAATTACGGAGCTTGAAAATTCAATTTTATTGCTCAAAGCTGAACAGGCATTTATCCGTTCACAAGCTGATACCCTTGCAAAAAGTCTGCATGGCCGCACACCGGTTATTTATTGCACAACAAACTACGAAGGAATTGCCATTCGTTTTCGTCAGCAGCTGAATGAAAATGCAAAAGTGCTTTGCTGGCACCACGTTATTCCTGAAATGAATCACAATGAATTGGTAGGCTGGGCCGGCGGAAGCGAAGAAGTTGCTGTTGTGCTTTTCAGTGATCCGGATGAATACGAAAGAAATAATTACCGCATCGCAATCAACAAAGATATTATCACGCGTTTCACTCCGCATTTTACAAATATCATTGCCAAAGGAAAATCACAAATTGAAAAATCAATTTACCTTATTCATCTCGGCGACTGGGCGTCTGTCTATCTCGCTAATTTAAGAGGCGTTGATGCAATTGAAGTGAACGTGATCAATTTTCTTAAAGGAGAACTTTCTAAAAAGTGATTGGTGACAAGAGGCAGGTGACAAGTGAAAAAATCAAACTGTCGTCTCACCCGCCACCCGTCACCCATCACCCGTCACCCATCACCCGTCACCTGCCACCTGTCACCTGCCACCTGTCACGCGTCACCCGTTCCCATCCTTCATGAATAAAGTTCAATTCCATAACGCAGGCCTGATCGATTATAAAGAGTGTTGGGACTTGCAGGAAACTTTTTTCAAATCCATTACTGACCGTAAAATTGCAAATCGTGATCTGCCGGCTGAACAGCAAATTCCTACGCAAAGCCATTTAATATTTTGTGAGCATCCGCATGTTTTTACATTGGGGAAAAGCGGTGATGAAGAACATTTGCTTGCGAACGATTCACAGCTGAAAGAGCTGAATGCAACGTATTATAAGATCAATCGCGGCGGAGATATTACGTATCACGGACCGGGACAATTAGTAGGTTACCCGATCCTCGATCTCGATAATTTTTTCACCGACATTCACCGTTACCTGCGTGTGCTGGAAGAAATAATTATTCTCACCATCGCAGAATACGGATTGAAAGGTGATCGTTATCCCGGGTTTACAGGCGTGTGGCTTGATCCTGCAGATCCGGTTAGGGCGCGGAAGATTTGTGCAATGGGTGTGCGCAGCAGCCGTTGGGTTACCATGCACGGTTGGGCGCTCAATGTAAATGCTGATCTCAGCTATTTTACCAAAATTGTTCCGTGTGGAATTACGGATAAAGCCGTGACTTCTGTTTCGAAAGAATTAGGTCATGATGTGGATATGGAAGAGGTGAGAGCGAAATTGAAAAAACAGTTTGCCGCGCAGTTTGAATGTGCGTTAATTTCCGGTAACAGGAATGAAAACGTGCCGGCATAACTCTTTGCTGCTTTTTTCGTTAAAACAGTAGATGCCACCTTTATGAAAAAATTCTTTAAACGAGTCGGCTTATTCCTGCTGGTAGTCTTGCTTGCCGCAAATTTATTTATCCTGTTTTCCGGCCGCACGTATTTGTACAAAGGCATTTGGAATACTTACCTGAAAGGCAGGAAAGGTCCTTCACCTCTTGAATATAAAATATTTGAAAACCGGGAAGTGAAAAACGGAACTGCACAACCATGGAATATTGCAAAAGATTACAACAAAAAAGAAATTCCGAAAAATCTGCTCGATTCCATGCTGCTGATTGAAACCGGCGCATTTCTTATTATTCAAAACGATTCGATTCGCTATGAAAAATACTGGGGCGATTTTACCGATCATTCCCTTACGAATTCTTTTTCGATGGCAAAAACGGTAGTGAGCGTTCTTACCGGCTGCGCGATACAGGATGGCTTCATCAAAAGTGTGGATCAAAAAGTAAGCGATTTCATCCCCGAATTTAAAAATGATGATCGTTCGAATGTTACGATACGTCATTTGCTTTGCATGAGCTCGGCAATTAATTTCGATGAAGATTATGTGAATCCACTCTCCTACCCTGCTGCATCTTATTATGGTGGTGATTTGCGCAAGCTCACGTTCCAATATAATAAGCTAACCGGTCCTCCGGGGGAAACATTTAAGTATTTAAGCGGAAATACGCAGCTGCTTGGTTTTGTTTTAAAGCAGGCAACCGGAAAATCTGTGGCGGCTTACGCTTCTGAAAAATTGTGGATTCCGATGGGTTGTGAATATCCCGCATTCTGGAGTCTCGATCATAAAGACGGGGATGAAAAAGCTTTTTGTTGTTTGAATTCGAATGCAAGAGATTTTGCCCGCATCGGAAAATTATTTCTTGACAGCGGAAGATGGAATGGGAAACAAATTGTTCCGCTGAATTATGTTTTTGAATCTATCGTGCCTAACGGAACAAAACGTGAAGACGGAACACCAACGCTTGATTATGGATTCAGCTGGTGGCTGGTTCCGGAATATGAAGGTCATCACATTTTTTACGCACGTGGAATTCTCGGTCAATACATCATCATGATCCCGGATATGAATATGATCATCGTTCGTCTTGGTTGTAAACGAATCCAGGCCGGTGCAAATGAAATGCCACACGATATGCATTATTATCTTGATGCAGCATTGCAGCTATATGGCAATTGATTTGCTAAATAATACAACAGGTAACAAGTAAAAAGATCCGCCCATTTAACTGAGCGGATCTTTTTTTGCAAGCTGTATTTGTTTCTACAGTCTTCGTCCCTGGATCAATCTTAAGATGATTGCAATAACTGCAATAACAAGTAAGATGTGAAGAAGTCCGCCTGTACCGAATCCGATAAAACCGATTGCCCAGCCGATGATCAGGATTACTGCGATGATATATAATAGGTTTTATCGGATTCGGTACAGGCGGACTTCTTCACATCTTACTTGTTA
>JBKJMR010000465.1:0-2609 GCA_046596275.1 Bacteroidia bacterium
TTTGAAGAAGGATCAACAACGTACACTTTATCGCGGTCGAGGCAAGTAATAAATACTTCATTATTTTTCATCACCATTGCTTCCGATTGCCCTGGAAAAGCAAATGATCCTGTGCGTGTATTCGTTGAAAGATCTACGATGCTTACAGTGTTCGAAAACAATTCGCTGACATACGCTTTCGTTGATGAAACAGGAAGAATGTAACGCGGAGAAACAAAACCGGTAATGGTTGCAATCGATTGCAGGTTGGAAGTACGGCACACTTCAATCTTTGCTGAATTATTTACAACAACATACGCGTAATTATTAATTAGTGCCATGCTCTGGCAAACATCACCAAGCGGGCGTGAATTCGATGGACGAAACAAATCATCTGTTGCAGTGCCATTGCTGAAACGGTAAAAGCTCACCTGGGAATTTCCCCCAAGAAAATTTCCTTCATTGGAAATAAAAACACCATCACCGGCAGCAATTGCCTGGCCCGGATTTGCCGGAGATGCAGGTTTGTCCTTTTTACAGGAAGTAAAAGTTGCTGCAATTAATAATGCAGAAAGAAGGAAGAGTGAACGGTTTTTCATAAGAGGAATTAATTTATTATTCTGTTGTTTTGTTTTTTAAAGGTGAATGCAAATCGATTGTAATTCCGAACTGGAAATTTCTTCCGGGCATCGGTCGCCAAGCAATAGTCTGGTATTCTTTATCGTATAAATTATTAACGCGGAAGAAAATATCTCCGTATGAATTTTTCATTTCAATTCTTTTTCCAATCGTAACCGTTGCAATATCAAACGCAGGCAAATACGAGGAATGATCTGTTGAGGTAAACCGCAGATCATTGTACTGGTGATTGTAGGCGAGATAAAAATTACGGTAAGTGAATTGCAACATCACGAAAAAATGATTCGCAGGTAAATACATCAGCTGTTTGCCAACAGAAACATCATTCTCCACTTTGGATTTTTGATTGGTCGCACGCACATAATCATAGCCACCGAGAAAAGTGATGTCGGTTTTATTCTTGCTCCATTTTAATTTGAGGCGATGTTCGATACCGCGACTCCACACCGACAATAAATTTTCAGGCGACCAATATCCCGGACCCGGCTGCCAGAGTATCCAGTTTTTTGTATTGCGATTGTAAACGGTAGCGATGTAGCTGAATTTAATTTTCTTCCATTCAAAATGCAGATCAGCAGAAAGTTCTTCGTTCCAGCTGTCTTCCGGTTTCAATTCACGATTTCCGCCGGGAACCCAATACAAATCGTTGAAAGTAGGAATGCGATAATTGCGGCTGATGGAAGTTCTTACAGTAAGGAATTTATATTTCCACCATTCCATACCGAAAGAGCCAACTAAAGGTGTAAGCTTTCCACTTACCGCTTCATCGCGCAGGTTTAATGCAAGACTAAGCTTTTGAAACGGACGAAAAGTTATTCCGCCGAAAACACTTCCGCGATGTTGAGTCGTTACAGGGACATATTGCGTAACGTCCGCTTTTGACATCGTATAATTTATACCTGCAGAAGCCGAAAGTCTTGCATTGAAATAGTAAATGAAATCTGCTTCATTCACTAACAAAAGAGAATGTGTCAATGAGCTCGGCTGATTATAACCCGGATAAAAGTCCATGAACTCTGTAAAAATCGCAGATTTCAGTTGTAGCGTGTAATTCGATTTAAACATCCTGTAATCGGCCATCGCACGAAAGAATTCATCCTTCTGCCGTGTTGTGCTTGCTGATTCAAGCATGGTCGGCGGAATTCCACGATCATCATTCTGATACCAGCCACGCACATACAATTGATGCTTTCCCGATTTCGAACGCGCACCAACTTCACCAAAAATCCCTTCCTGCAGAAAATCAGAATTTGTAATCGTGTCTGCAGGAAAACCATTAAGGCTTAAATTCCGGTATGTAAAATCGTTTTTCGCAGTTTGCCGGTACGCACGGACATTCGTTGAAAATCGTTCCGTGCTGTAACCAAACTTCAACCCATTTTCAATTTGCCCGAAGCTTCCCGCAAGTCCTGCATAACGCACGCCGAATCCTTTTCCGAATTCTACCACGTTTCCCGTTTGTATCACGCCACCAATTCCACCACTTCCCCACTCTGCCGATGCACCTCCATTCTGAACAGATACATAATCACAAAGTATCGCCGGCATCAATGTTAAATCTACATTTCCATGTGTCGGGCTCTGAAGATTTATTCCATTCCACAGCACAGGAGTTTGTGAAGCTGATGCGCCGCGAATAGTTGTAGTTGCAAGATTTCCGCCGCCATAACTTTTCAGGAACAATAAACCATTCTGTCCAAGCAAATCCGTCAGCGTGCCCGATTGATATCTTGCCGACTGAAGTGAATCGGGTTTTTCAATAATTAGTCCTGTATTAATACGAACAGGAGTTGTAATATCTACCTGTGGAAGCGTGAGACTTGACGCAAGTGTATCCTGACCGCAAAGTTTAGTAACCGCGGTTATGAAAATAAAAAACAGTAAAAAGGAAATTCCTTTCGTTCTTTTCATTGTAACAGATCTATTCCCGGATCAATGAAAATACGCGGCGACTTTTTAGAAAATGGCAGGAGAAAACAGAAATATATTCT
>JBKJMR010000593.1:0-6998 GCA_046596275.1 Bacteroidia bacterium
GTACACCACTATTTACGCATCGCTGATGAACTTGCTTTCTAATACAGCAATTCCACCCGGCACAGAAAGATTGTTCCAGAAAAAAGCAGCATCCTTTTCACAGCTCAGCGTAAACATCGGACGTATTGCAGAAGTTACAGTTTTTCAAAGTCTCATCTGGACAGCAGCGGATGAACGCAACAAACAATGCCTTCGCTTAGCGTATGTAAATCCGATGATGCTTACTTCTGTTTTTGATTTCGGATTAAATGACCGCGATAATTATTCGCTAGGCGCAACATTTCATATCGATCTTTTAAAAGCTGTTCGTTTGTACGGACAAATTGTTGCTGATGATTTTGGAAAAGACGTTCGTCATAAAACAGGATTTCAGCTGGGTGTGAAATATTACAACGCATTTACTTTGAAGCATCTTCATTTGCAATTTGAATTCAATAAAGTAAATCCGTACACCTATTCTGCAACTGATTCGATGCAGGCATACACGCATTACAATCAGCCGCTCGCACATCCACTCGGCGCAAATTTTTCGGAGATCAATGGTTCGCTTCAGTATAAGATCGGCGATTTCTTTTTGCACACGCGTTTTTCGCAAGCGATGATCGGAACCGATACTGCAGGACATATTTACGGACAAGACATTTTTGTTTCTGATGCAATGGCAGACAATACTTCATTCAGCGATGGAAACACGAACTATTTTGGCCGTGGAGAAAAAACTACACTGACAACATTTGATGCGTCAATAGGATTTATGATCAGCTATGCGTCGAATTTGAATGTTGCGCTCGGAATTTCAGATAGAAAAGTGCAGACAGATGCAAACCTTCAGCACACGAGGTACGTATATGTGGCCATTCGAACTTCATTGACAAACAATTACTTAGATTTCTTCAGAAAATAAAACAACCCTCAGAAACCTGATAAATTTCGGCTAATAACTACCTTTGTCCTATATATCAGGCTTACGTAAAGAATAACATGGCTCATCTTTTTCTTACACTTCTTACGTCTTTTATTGTTGTTTTGCTGGCAACTCCGGCCCTGATTAAAGTTGCTTTCCTGAAACGTCTTTTTGATGAGCCGGGTGATGCACGTAAGCTTCATAAACGTGTTGTTCCGACTATCGGTGGCATTATTATTTTCGCTGCTACACTTTTTGCATTTGCATTGTGGTTTCCTTACGATCATCCGGAAATGGATCTGCTCAAACGATGGATCCAGGATTTCCAGTTTGTTGTCAGCTGCATGCTCATTTTATTTTTCGTTGGAATTAAAGATGATATTATAGGAACTGCACCGATTAAAAAATTAGCTGCACACATTTTAGTTGGAATGATCTTAGTGCTTATGGCGGAAGTACGAATCAGGAGTTTGCATGGTTTATTCGGCATGAGTGATATTCCATTATGGGCAAGCATTTTTCTTTCCATGTTCACTTACATCGTAACCGTAAATGCATACAATCTTATTGACGGTGTTGACGGTTTGGCTGCAGGAGTAGGAATGATCGGCGGACTTGTTTTCGGAATTATTTTTTCTCTCGGCGGCGATATTGTAATGGGAATGCTTGCGTTTGCATTGGCAGGATCGCTTGCGGCATTTTTGGTTTTCAATTTCTCACCCGCAAAAATTTTCATGGGCGATTCCGGATCAATGGTTATTGGATTGATCATGGCGGTGCTTGCAATTAAGTTTGTAGAATATACACCGCTCGAAAATTCATTACCGGTCATTAAAGAACTTTTCACTCCTGTAGTTGCCATGTCAATCATCGCCTACGCACTTACCGACACACTTCGCATTTTTGTCTGGAGAGCAATTCGCGGTGTTTCACCTTTCTCGGCGGATAGAAATCACTTGCATCATTTGCTTATTGACAGCGGAATTAATCATGCGAAAACAGTTATCTGCATTTATGTTGCAAATATTTCTGTTGTTGGTGTTGCAATTGCTACAAGAAATTTTCCACTGACCATTTCTTTCCTTATCACAGCAGGTTATGTTGTAGTGCTTGCTACAATTCCGTGGCTGATGAAACGCCGTCACAACAAAAAGAAAAACACGAAGACAAAAACCCGTTCGCTAAATATAGAAGCGGCATGAAGAAAGTTCAGGGTTTCGTCCCGATCACGATCGGGAGGGTTCGGAGTTTTGGGTTTTATTTCCTTGTTGGAATTTTGTTTTTATTTTTTCAGAATGGTTTTGCGCAGCATACGTTGCCAATGAATTTTGATGTTCCGAAAGAAGAAATTTTCCTTAACAATTCGGAATCACATAGTGCAGTTCGTCCGTATTTGGATATTGATTTATATGACAAATGTTATTCGCCCAATGAAAAGGATGGTGGTTATATAGATTTTGTTTGTCATCCTGATAATCGTTTAACATGGAAAAACTATTATCGCAAATCAACTGATACTGCACGTTTTGCAGAAGGAGGAAAGTCTGCATTTCTAATTCGCCCCATTTACGATTTCAATGTTGGTTATGATCTGAAAACAAAAAACACTTTTCTCACTACTGTCGGCGGAATTATTCTTGATGCTGATTACAAGCAGAAAATAGGAATAGAAGCAAGATTCGCTGCGGGCACAACTGCATTTCCAACGTATCTCGATTCTATTACAAGATTTTCTTCCACCATTCCCGGTTGGGGTGATCGTGCTTATGAAACTTCACCGGGGAAATATTCCTTCCAGCATTTTTCAGGAAATATAATCTGGCGTCCTTCGAAAGTTTTCAATTTGCAAGTCGGGCGCGATAAACATTTCTGGGGCGATGGTTACCGTTCGCTTTTTCTTTCTGATATCGGCGCAGCAATGCCGTATGTTAAACAGACTACAACGATCTGGAAATTGCAATACACTTCACTGGTTACGTGGATGCAGGGTTGGACCAATTCAACTGGCTCTTCGAAAGATTACAGAAGCAAGTTTGCAACGTTTCATCATCTCAGCTTCAATGCTGCAAAATGGCTGAACATTGGTTTGTTCGAATCAATCATCTGGCAAGGCAACGATCCGAATCGTAATCGCGGTTTTGATCCGAACTATTTGAACCCGGTTATTTTCTTTCGCCCTGTTGAATACAGTTTAGGATCTTCCGACAATGCAATGCTCGGTGCGTCTTTCAAAATTCGTTTCAACGCGAATAATTTTCTTTACGCGCAGGTTCTGCTGGATGAATTTTTCCTCCGCGAAATTCTTGCAAGAAACGGCTGGTGGGCGAATAAGCAAGGTTATCAAATCGGCTACAAATGTTTCAACTTCGGACAAGTGAAAAATTTATTCATGCAAACTGAAATAAATATTGTTCGTCCGTATACCTATTCACATGGAAGCTCGCAGCAGAGTTATTCCAATGCAGGAATGCCGCTCGCACATCCGCTCGGCGCAAATTTCACTGAAGTGTTAGGAATGCTTTCTTATTCGAATAAAGGATTTACCATCACCGGAAAATTAGTTGGTGCACGCGTTGGATTGGATTCGTCAGGAACAAATTATGGTCAGAATATTTTTCTTTCTTACATGACGCGTACATCTACCGTTCCTAATCGTCCGTTAGAAAGAGATTTTAATCACAGATTATTCGACGGTGTTGGAACGAATATTTTTTACGCCGAATTAAAAGCTGCTTATCAATTCAACCTTGCTTTCCCGTTACGAATTGAATTGCTGGCAGGAGCGCGATCTGAAAATAACCTGTTGCAGCGGAAAAAATCAGCGTATGTGCAGTTCGGATTGACTTTGCCGCTTTGGAGAAGTTACCGGGATTATTAAATACTACTGCGGTAATTCTCAAATAATTAACTTTTCCAGCCGTCTGCTGCTTTTTTGCCGGCCCCTTTCCCAAAGCAAGGATTTTTCCCTTTCCAGGCCACTCGTCACCTGCCACCTGTCACTCGTCCCTCTTTATTTAGAAGTAATCTAAATTCTTCTTTGCAACGAACTTTCGAAGCGCCTTAATACCTAAATTTGCCCGATTTATAAGGAAAAGTCTTGATCGCCTCCAGGGTTCAAACAGCAGAAAAACAGTCCGGTTTAATGAGTAAGATGACCGACTACGCGCAGTTCATTAAACTTCGCCTGGCTTCACTTGTCGTATTTTCGGCCGTCATCGGATATTTTATCGGTGTTCACCAAATTAAAATTCTCGAAGGCACCTATGCTTTTAGCTGGATTCAGCTTACTGCCTTAATTCTCGGTGGATTCCTCGTCACCGGTTCTTCCAACGGATTTAACCAGATCATAGAACGCGATTATGATAAGCTCATGGCGCGTACACAAAACCGCCCGCTTCCTACAGGGAGAATGTCATTGACAGAAGCGTGGATCATTGCTGTTGTAACCGGCATCGCAGGAATTGCAATTCTTACCATTTATACCAATATACTCAGCGGAATTCTTGGTGCAAGTGCTTTGTTCCTTTACACATTAGTTTACACACCTTCAAAACGGGTAACTCCTTTTTCAGCGCTTATCGGTGCATTTCCAGGGGCCATTCCTCCGATGTTAGGATGTGTTGCAGCGACAGCGGGGTTTGGTTCAATCGGGATGGCGGCGATTTTACTTTTCGCAGGGCAATTTATGTGGCAGTTTCCTCACTTCTGGGCCATCGCCTGGGTGTCGCATGAAGACTATAAAAAAGCAGGTTTTCACATGTTACCTTCTCCCGGCGGCCGTGATAAAGCAAGCGCATTTCAAATTGTAATTTACACGATCGTATTAATTCCGGTAAGCCTTGCGCCGTTATTGTTTAACATGGTCGGATTGATTTCAGCAGGCATTATTCTTATTTGCGGAATCGGCTTTTTATGGCAGGCATTTAAGCTTTACCGCAGCTGTGAAGTGACGGCAGCAAGGGAATTAATGTTTGGCTCTTTTATTTATTTACCTGCCGTACAATTGGCATTTTTATTCGGATAAAAAATGGAAGCGAACATGGTGATGAGTGACGAAATATTAAAGAAGCAGAAAGCGCAGCGCAATCTTGTATGGCTGGGTACGCTCAGCATTGTGATGCTTTTTGCAGGATTAACAAGCGCGTACGTTGTGCGTCGTGGTGCCGGTGATTGGTTCAGCATCGTGTTGCCACAGGTTTTCTGGATAAGCACCGCAGTGATCATTTTCAGCAGCATCACAATGAACTTTGCGCTCTATAGCTTCAGAAAAAATAAGATCAGAGCCGGCATTTTATTCCTGGGAGCAACTTTTGTGCTCGGACTTGTATTCGCGTGGTGTCAATGGCAAGGCTGGGCGGAGCTCAATAGCAATGGAATTTACCTTAGCCACGCAAAAGGACAATCTGCCTTAATTTCAGGCTCTTATATTTTCCTTCTTACTGCCCTGCATCTTGCACACGTAGCAGGAGGAGTCATCGCTTTACTAATCAGCTTTATAAGTTCGCTTCGAGGTCGTTACAGCGCGACAAATGTCCATGGATTGAGACTTTCTGCCATCTACTGGCATTTCCTCGATGCATTATGGATTTATTTGTTCGTTTTTTTAACGATTTATAAGTAAACTTGCAGCGCACAGAATAAATCAATAACCTAACCAGTTCAAGTTCTATGTCAGGACAC
The DNA here is from genome assembly GCA_046596275.1 of Bacteroidia bacterium. GTDB lineage: Bacteria > Bacteroidota > Bacteroidia > Palsa-965 > Palsa-965. The sequence continues at coordinate 5,585 of JBKJMR010000593.1, forward strand.
GCTACAGATGCCAATATTGCCGGATGGGACGGTGCAACCTCACCTTTACGAGCGAGCTACGGAAAACTCTTCATGTGGTTTTTCCTTATCTCCGATGCATTAACCTTTTCGGGATTCCTTTGTTCGTACGGATTCTTCCGTCACCGCTTTTCAGGTGAATGGCCGATTCCTTCCGAAGTGTTCCATCACTTTCCATTCCTCGAAGGCGTTCACTTGCCATTGATGTATGTTGGTTTAATGACCTTCATTCTTATCATGAGCTCAGTAACGATGGTGCTTGCCGTAGAAGCAGGTCACAGAAAAAGAAGAAAACCTGTTTTGATCTGGATGTTCCTCACCATCATCGGCGGATTTATGTTCGTTGGTTCACAGGCATGGGAGTGGGCAAACTTTATCAAAGGAAGTCATGAAGGAGCTGTCCTTTATGATAACGTAATGTATACGTATGCAATTGATCCTGTAACGCATCATGCAAATACAAAGATTCTCACATTTGCACATGAGCCACTTTCTGCTGCTAAATCTGCAGAGATCATTGAAAAAGGTGAAAAATTTTATGGAGCGAATCTGCACCATAATGAATACGGTCACACCGCGTTTGCCGATTATTTCTTCTTCATCACCGGTTTCCACGGTTTCCACGTATTCTCAGGTGTCTGCATCAACATTGTTATTTTCATTATGGCAATTCAAGGTGTGATGGAACGTCGTGGTCATTATGAAATGGTCGAGAAGGTTGGACTCTACTGGCATTTTGTAGATTTGGTTTGGGTATTCGTATTCACCTTCTTCTACCTGCTCTAATTTTTTTTCAAAAAAGAAATCGCTCAGCTTAAACAAAAATAATATGTCAGAGTTTCACGATCCATTTCCGAATTATGAAGTGCTAGCACAGCACGACGAAACGTATGGAAAAACAGCCCGCAAAAAATTGTGGTTTGTTTTCTGGATACTTCTTGTTGTTACTATCATTGAAGTTGTTGTCGGACTTATTGCTCCTTCATACGGTATACCAACATGGTTTTTGAAGGTATTCTTCATCGGCTTCACTATAGTAAAAGCATTCTACATCGTTTATAAATTCATGCATCTGGGCCATGAAGAGCGCTGGACGAAATGGATGATCATTGCGCCGTTTGTCGGATTTATTCTCTACTTCATTTTTATGTTGACGATCGGAGAAGGCAATTACGCAAAGACAAGAAGATTTGACGTTTACGATCAGCAAACAGATCTTCCTGCTCCAACAGGAAACGCTGAACCACACGGAAAGAAATAATATGAAAAAGCGACTTGCACTGTTTGCAGTTCTTTTTCTTCCGATACTGATCTATATTTATTTTGCGCTCGGTGTGCCTAAAGCATTCAGGGCGCCTTTTTTTGTTCCGCCCCAGGCCATCCAGGTTAAAGACAA
>JBKJMR010000696.1:0-3147 GCA_046596275.1 Bacteroidia bacterium
GTTTGTCCCCTGCCCTGTGGTAATTGTTGTACCGGTTGGCACTGTCCAGGTATAACTTGTCCAACCCAGACTTACACTTACAGCGGTACGGGTTGGACAAGTTATACCTGGACAGTGCCAACCGGTACAACAATTACCACAGGGCAGGGGACAAACACAATAACAATATTAGCGGGAAGCACACCCGGACAGATCTGTTGTACGCCTTCCGGTGCATGTGGACCAGGTCCAATTGCTTGTATCACCGTGTCGCTTGCCCCAACGCCGACTGCCACTTCGAGTGTTGTAAATGTCTCCTGTTTCGGGAATAATAACGGCAGTGCAACAATTAATCCTGCACCTGTCGGAACGTATACGTATACCTGGAGTCCTAATGTCGGGAATACACAAACGGTTACCAATTTATCACCCGGCTCATACACAGTGACGGCAACCAACAGCGGTGGTTGTTTTGTAACACAAACTATTACTATCACACAGCCTACCGCACTTACTGCAACACAATCACAGGTTGATCTCGTTTGTAATGGTGTAAATAATGGTTCTGCCACAGTTAATCCAGGCGGTGGTGTTCCTGCGTATTCGTATGCGTGGTCACCATCAGGAGGGAATGCTGCTACTGCATCCAATCTTGCGGCAGGGAATTATACTTGTACGATCACAGATAATAACGGTTGTACTAATTTACAAACCTTCACCATCACTTCTCCTGCTGCGATAAGCCTGGCTACCTCTTCCACACCTTCTGTTTGTGGAAGTCCGAATGGAACCGCTTCTGTTGTTGCTTCAGGTGGAACAGGTGCTTACACTTATTCCTGGTCGCCTTCGGGTGGGAATGCTGCAACTGAAACAGGGTTGCTCGGCGGTAATTATGTGATCACAGTTACAGATGCGAATTTATGTGTTGCAACTGCTACTGTGAATGTAGTGGGAGCAAGCACACCAACAGCAGTAATAAGTTCTTCTACAAATATTCTTTGCAATGGTAATGCTACCGGTTCCGCCACAGTTACACCCGGAGGAAATGGTCCGTTCACTTATTCCTGGTCGCCTTCTGGTGGAAATGCAGCGACGGAAAGCGGACTTACCGCAGGCACGTATGTTGTTACCATTACAGATGTAAATAATTGCAGCGCATCCGATACAGTTACGCTCACTGAACCACCAGTTCTTACTTCCACTATTGCATCAACAGACATTTTGTGTAATGGTGGATCAAGCGGCAGCGCAACCATTTCACCTGCGGGAGGAAATCCGTCTTACACTTATGCATGGACGCCATCAGGTGGAAATGGGGCAACAGCAAGCGGATTAACAGCACAATCGTATACCTGCACCGTAACAGATGCAAACGGTTGCACAACTTCATCCTCAGTTACGTTGACAGAGCCAACTTTATTGACCACAACCGCATCACAAGTTGACGAGCTATGCAGCGGTGGAAACAACGGATCTGCAACGGTGAATCCTTCAGGAGGAACACCGGGATATTCGTATTCGTGGTTACCATCCGGCGGAAATGCAGCAACAGCACCTGCACTTTATACAGGAACATATACCTGCACAATTACCGATGCGAACGGTTGTAGTATAACACAATCATTTTCTATCACAGAACCATTCCCTGTTCTCGTTTCTTCCGGACCGGTTACAAACGTAGATTGTTTTGGTGCATCAACAGGTTCCATCAATGTAGTCGCAGCAGGCGGAGTTACGCCTTACACGTACACCTGGTCACCTAACGTTTCCGTAACAAATACCGCAACGAATATTCCCGCAGGCTCTTATGAAATTACCGTAACAGATGTGAATGGCTGTGGATCTACTGCAACAATTACAATTACAGAACCACCGCTGCTTACATTACAATCAAGCGCAGCAGCGGCAGTAATTTGTAACGGACAACAAGCTACACTGAGTGCTGTTCCCGCAGGTGGCGTATCACCCTACAACGTAGTTTGGAATCCGGGAAACATGCAGGGAAATACGCAGAATGTTTCTCCTTCAGCAACAACAACCTATTCAGCAACTGTTACCGATGCGAATGGCTGTATTGCGAATGCTACTGCATCTGTAACTGTAAATCCTGTTCCTGTTGCAGCTTTCAGCGGAGATTCTTTAGGCGGATGTTCGCCGGTGTGTACGGATTTTTCTGACTTGTCGAATGTTGCAGCTCCGGGTGTGATCACTGCGTGGGCCTGGGATTTCGGTGACGGAAATACTTCAACGTTACAAGATCCTTCGCATTGTTATACTACTTCCGGAGTATATGATGTAAGCCTGATTGTTACAACAGCAGACGGATGTACCAATACGGTTACTATGCCAGGTTATATTGCTGCTTATGTAAATCCGGTTGCAGCGTTCTCTGCTAATCCGCAACCGACAACAATTTTTAATGCGGAGATTTATTTCACAGACGGTTCTTCGAATGCAACAACATGGAGCTGGAATTTCGGCGATGTATTTAATTCCAGCTCTACCGACCAGGATCCGACGTTCATCTATTTTGCTCCGGAATGTTATACTGTGCAGCTGACGGTAACAACACCGAATGGTTGCTGGGATACAGTTTCACACCCGATTTGCATTGACCCGGATGTATCGATCTATGTTCCGAATGCATTTACGCCGAATAACGATAATACCAATGAGATTTTCCTCCCGATAGCAGTTGGTATTGATGCGAATAAATTTCAACTGTGGATCTATGATCGTTGGGGCAATATGATTTACACCACTACCGATATCAATAAAGGCTGGGATGGAAAAGCGCAGGGGAAAGATGATCTCTGCCCGGTGGATACATATGTTTGGAAAGTGATGGCGACGGATAACAAAGGAAAAGAATACAAGCAGATTGGATCGGTGAGCCTGATCAGGTAAAATAGTGTTACAATAAAAAATGGCGACAGGAACTAATTCTTGCCGCCATTTTATTTAATTCGATCAGTTTTTGAATTAGCAGTAGTTGTTTTGTTATCAGAAAGCCGGCAATTAGAAACCCGTTTTAGTTCAGTTGATCCGGAAAAAACACGCCTTAATTTATCACTCCAGATAATACAACGATTTTTCTTCATTTCAAATGCATCAATTTTCATGTATTACGCTGGTTTGTAAGCTACAATGTTCTATATTCACAATTGG
>JBKJMR010000048.1:0-2504 GCA_046596275.1 Bacteroidia bacterium
TGTTTCCTTCGCCTTTTACGCTTACTACACAGCTCCATGCCGGGTAATAATTGGATTTATTCTCATTGTTTTCCCATTGTAAGGGCTGCAGATTTACAAGATCATCTGTACCACCAAGAATAAGCGGCTTGATGTGATCGATCTCCCAACCTAATGAAAGGCCGGGACGTGATTCGCCATAAAACGCTCTTGCGATCATTGCACCGCATTTATCTTTTCGGAGATAATCGGGATCAAATCCCGGAACTACTTCTGCTTTTTCCCAGACCTGTTCAATAATATCGAAGGTAAATGTCTGGCCTGATTTGCTTTTATTTCCCATTGGTTGTTTTTTTTCTTCTGTTGAGTACCAGGAAATCATCTACTCTTTTTGCAGAGTTTCCGATACGTTGTATTGCACCTACCAGGTCATCTTTTTCACATTCCAACACTTCACACCAGTAATTTATTTCGCTTGATGTACTAATATTGATAACCTTGCCATGCAAGTGATCATTACTATCGTGCGCTGCTTTCATAATTTATTTCTTATTTTTCAAAAATATCACGACGCTTTGCCGAAATCAAGAGATAAAACACCCTTTCAGACAAACAGGTAAAAACACCTGTTTTTATAAGCTAAATCACCCGTTGTTTCCCCGTCAGCTTCTTCTAAAGCACTGAGCAATTGAGTCTTATTGCTTTTGCGGCGCTCTTCAGCTTATATCTATCGGCACGACTTTCTAATTTTGGTTAAGTTTTTGAACCCACAAAAATATCAACCCCCTAAACCCAAACCCCCATGGCAATTTTCACAGGTAATGAAGGAGAAGCAATTTCCCTTGCTCTCGGCTCCACAATGACTGCTGCTTACAGAGCAGCAAATCCAGGAGCGATTAAAGCTCATTTTTTTGGTAGTACGATTTTGAATGATATTCTTGCACAAGCAGATTGTGTAGGAATAAGAATGTATTATGGCTTGGATGAAGATGGCATTAAACAATTAGTACTTGTTGGTGTTAATGAAGACGGAGATGATCAGACAGCAGGTATTATTGCTGATCGTAGTGAACCCTGCCCTTCGGTATGTGATACGGGAAACAGCACACTCAATAAGTAACCCCGGCCAATCTCTGTCACGAAAAAAGGAGGACTTGTTCCTCCTTTTTTTCATAGTACATTAGTGATATTATTCAAGACCCATTCAGAAGTGAATCCAAACGCTATATTATCAGGCACCTCCGTCTTATTCGTGATTGTGCCTTTGGTCATTGGTATAATCCGTAGAAAATATTTCAATACTAGTGAGAAGGTACTGTTGTGGCTTATTGTAGTGTCGGCTATTTCTGATTTTACAGCGAGTACACTCCGAAGGCTGGGAATAAATAATATGTATGTTTTCCATACGTATACTATTCTTGAATTTGCACTAATCAGTCTTTTCTATATAAAGGTTATCTCCAAATGGAAAATAAGTTGTGTAATAGTAATACTAGTTACCCTTTTTTTAGGCGTTGCTATTTTCGAATTTATGCATAAGATTAAAGTAATGGATGATTTATCCACTACTATAGAATCAATACTGGTGATGCTATATGCAGTTTACGGCTATTCATTGCTTCTTAAAAATCCGGTACAATCGCAGGTAACAGCAGTGCCTTTATTCTGGTTCCATTCGGCGTTTTTACTTTACTTCGCAGGAAACTTATTCTTGTTTATTTTTATTAATTATGTAAACCAGCACTTTAAAGGAGCTTCAACAGGACTCTGGAGCATTCATTCTGTTATGAGCATCACTTTAAAGTCACTAATTGCCATAGGATTTTGGAAAACGAAAGCACGGTAAGCGTCGATACATTAGTTTTGATAGGAAGTTTAGGGATGCTTATCCTTGCCTTCTCTATCATCTTATTTGTTGTGCTTTATCAAAAGAAAATATTAGCACAACAAAATACGATCCAGGCTGCTGAGAATAAGCACCAGAAGGAGATGCTCAATGCAACACTTGAAGTTGCGGAGATCGAACGCGAAAAAATTGCAAAAAATATTCATGACGACATCGGCACAATTTTAAATGTGATCAAGCTGAATTTTTCGAAGATGTCGCGCAATCCGGGTGATAAAGCTCTTACTGAGCAATTGATAAAAGAAAGCATGAGCCTGCTCGATGATTCGATTCAGAATATTCGCGGTATTGCAAAAGACCTGATGCCGCCCACGCTGATCAAGCTCGGTTTTGAAAAAGGAATTTCAGAGCTGTTCCGCCAGATAAATACTTCCGGTGCGATCGAGATCAGCCATGAATTTAATTTTGGCAACACCCGCCTTCCTGCAAAAACAGAATTGCAGTTGTACCGGATCATGCAGGAAGTGATCAATAATATCATCAAACATTCACAGGCGCAGCAGGTAAGCATATCGGCACGTTCGGATATGAGTGGCGTACACATTAATATTTCTCATAATGGCAACGGAATTTCATCAGAAATGATCGAACAGATTCCGGAAGCACAGCGCGGAATAGG
>JBKJMR010000523.1:0-9194 GCA_046596275.1 Bacteroidia bacterium
CAATATGCATATGTGTGTGTTAACGTGAAAAAAAAGACTGGGTGTGTGTTCCGCTAAATTAGGAATATTTTCATTCGAATATTCGACAAATCCGAACATTCGACATTCGACATTTAAGTATTAAAAAATCGAAAATTAACAATTGATTGATAGGGGTATTTTCGAATTATCGAATTTTCAAGTCATGATCTGATCTTCGCCTGCGAGCTTGGTATCGATTGCATCACGCAGTCCGTTTCCGAGCAGCATAAAAGCAAGCACAACAAACATGATGGCCACACCCGGAAGTACCGCCAGGTAAGCATCACCCGTTAAAATATATCCTTTGTATTCGCTGATCATCATTCCCCAGCTTGGTGTTGGACGACGCACGCCGATTCCCAAATAGCTCAAACCTGCCTCAATAAGAATTGCAGACGCAAAATTATTCGCAGAAATTACGATCACAGGGCCCATTACATTCTGAAGAATATGATGAATTATAATGCGCATGTTTGAAAATCCCAATGCTCTTCCAGCCTCCACAAATTCTTTTTCACGCACACTTAAGATCTGTCCACGCACAACACGCGCAGTTTCCACCCACATCGTTAATCCCACCGCAATAAAAATCGGGAAGATACCTTTGCCCAATACAAGTGTAATGGCGATAACCAAAAGCAAAGTTGGAATCGACCACACGACATTGATAAACCACATGATAATATCATCCACCCATCCACGGAAAAATCCCGAAATAGCACCCATCAAAATTCCGATAAGAACAGAAATGGCAACAGAAACAAGTCCGACAAAAAGTGAGATCCGTGTTCCGATCATCAAACGACTCAATAAATCTCTTCCGAAATGATCTGTGCCAAGCAAATATCTTCTCTCAATAAGATTTTGCTTCACTTCATTTTGTAATTCAAGCGTTGTCTTATGAATTTTTCTCGCTTTACCATACGCGTAAAAATCAATCGTTCCATTCACCGTATCATTCACGATCGGGTAAGCAGGATCGATCGCGTACAATACATCAGCTAAATTGTAACGCCATACTTTTCCGGGCACAGGTCCTTCAGTATATTCTTCCCATGCAATATCATTCTTCACAAACCAATACGATTTGTAAGCGTGATATTCATACTGATTCACTTCACCTGAAAACATGGTGGTGAAAAAATTACCTCCGTCATCGTCCACATTTTTACGCAGACGAATGAGCTTGCATTTAAAGCCGGGATGTTTGATGCCGATCTCATCCACGTGCGTATCTGCGTCAGGACTTGAATCAGGTGTGATGGAATAGCCGAGAATAGCAACTAAAAGCGCAACGCCGATAATGACGATTCCGGCAATAGCTAATTTATCACGTCGTAAACGTTGCCATGCGAATGCCGCGAGTGAATAGGAACGCTCTTGCCTTTTATTTTGCATTCTTGCCTTGAGGATTCAGTTTTTCTCCGGGTGTTCAGGACCATTTCCGCCCCTTCCAGCTGAATGAGCCGGAGCATCTTGCAACCGTTGAAAACAAAGCCAGGAAAGCATAAAATACTTCACCTGTCGGGGCCAACAAAAGCAAACGGGGTTCACGGAAAAATGGAACGGCCAAAGATAACAACAAAAGGTCAACCAACATCTTCCCCGTTAACGCCGATAAAAACACGCGCAAAACAAGCGGATCCCATATGGAAATAACCGCCAGCACCGGCAACATGAAGTTTGCAACAAACACGAGCATGCCCACGATCCCGGTAATGCCTGAACGATAAGCAGCGAACTTGGATATCCACCTGCTTCTTTGTGAAATGGCTTCCGCTAATCCTTCAGCAGAATTGGTACGCACGATCGAATCTTTTTTCCGTATGAATCGCAGCTTTCTTTTTTGCAGTCGTTTTGCTTTCAGCATCAGCATCATATCATCACCCGAAACAAAATCATCGTTTTCATATCCGCCACAGTCAATGAAAAACTGTTTTGTATAAGCGAGATTTGCACCACTGCACATTAGCGGAAAACCCATATTCATAGCGCCCGCAGAAATAATTTGCAACACCACTTGTTCAATCTGAAGCAGATCGCGGAAAATTGTGAACCGTTTTTTGTAAGCAACAGGCCCCGCAATAAATACTGCATCCGGGCTTTTAAATGCTGCAGCAATATTTAACAGCCAATTTTGCGGAACAATACAATCACCATCTGTGGTTGCAATAAATTCACCGGCTGCATTTTTTATTCCTACTGTAATCGCAGACTTTTTTCCTTTTGCTTCGGGCAGATTATCCAGCACACGAAGATTAGGCATCAGCTTTGCAAAGCGTGCCGCAATTGCTTTTGTCTGGTCAGTCGAATGATCATCAACCAATAAAATTTCATAAAGCGCTTTCGGGTAATTCAGCGCATCCATACTTTCAAGGCAAACAGCAATATTTTTTTCTTCATTTCGCACAGGAAGAATAATAGAAATAAATTGTGCAGGCACAAAATCTTCCTCTTCCTTCGCAGACGAAAACGCAAAGTAAAAAGCAGGCGCAAGCAAAAAAATCGCGTAAAGCAAAAGCACAGCAGCAGCAGAAAAATAAATTACCGTGATCATATCTCCTTACGAGAAAATTTTAATTTGAAAACATAAACAGTTCCCGCCAGCGACGGCACCGCAACATTGATCAGCCAAAGCAAAACCGCCACAAAAAATCCGATGCGGTCAAATCCTGCAGCAGAAAAAATTAATCCCGCAATGCTTCCGCGAATTAAAACTTCTGTAAACGCCAGGCTCGGAACCAATGTAACTACGAGATACGTAACCATTATGCTGCCCAGCGTTTCAAGTGTAAACATTTCCGGCTTCATCAAATGCACCAGCAGCATAAATTGAAAAACGTAAACCGCATAACGTACTGCCGAAAGAAAAAATATTTTGGTAAAAACAGGTAGTGGAAATTTTCTCAGCTGTTTTGTTTTCTCCTTCAATTTCGCAGGAAGAAACGGCAGCAGCAACGGCACACAACAAAAAACAAAACCCGTGCAATAAATAAAGATCATTTCCCTTTGCGAAAGTCGCGCATGATCTTCCAGCAGCAACATGCCTGTAATTCCCGCAAAAAAAGTGATCACCACCTGGCAAAAGCTACACACGAAAGAAAGAAATAAAAGCGGCACACGATCTTCTTCCTTCTCCATAAAAATCCTTCCCGCAAATTCACCAATCCTGTTCGGCGTCGCAGTTCCTGTTGTTACACCCGCAAGCACACCACGCATCGCATTCGCAAAGCTCATCTTCACCTGTTGTCCCGCCGCAAGCTTCCACTTCCACGTTTCAAGCATCCAGTTCACCGGCATCAAAAGCAGCACAGCTAAAAATGTAAGCGGAGAAATTTTTATTGCATCCGCAAGAAGTGACGCAACATGCTGCATATCATCCGTCGTAAAAAATCGTCGAACGATATAACCGACAGCGAGCAAAACAATTGCTACCTTTAATGCAAGACCAAATTTCTGCCCGTATTTTGCTAACATGATTGCGGGTAAATGTAACAAAACGCCGTGCAGCTTTCTCCTCCCGATCCGCGCAAAAATAAAGACAAGATCATTCTTGGAATCGACCCCGGCACCAATATCATGGGTTTTGGCATCGTCAGCATCTCCAATCGCAAAATGTCGCTCATCGATCTCGGTGTTATTCGTCTCGAAAAAATAAGTGACCCCGCAGGAAAGTTGAAAGTGATCTTCGAAAAAACAGTAGAGCTCGTCGACAAACATCTCCCCGACGAATTCGCCATCGAAGCGCCTTTCTTCGGAAAAAATGTGCAGTCCATGCTCAAGCTCGGCCGCGCGCAGGGTGTTGCAATCGCCGCCGCATTAAACCGCAATGTTCCCATCTTCGAATATTCTCCCAAGAAAATAAAAATGTCCATCACCGGCAATGGCAATTCCTCCAAAGAGCAAGTAGCCGCCATGTTGCAGCAATTACTTTCCATCAAAGATCTCCCCAGGTATCTCGATGCCACCGATGGATTAGCCGCAGCCGTCTGCCATCATTTCCAAAACAATCACACCGGCGCCGAAGGAAAAAAATACGGCAGCTGGGGAAGCTTTCTTACAGAGAACCCCGATCGCCTGAAAAAAAAGTAGTCGGGAGTCAGCAGTCAGTAAAAAAATCCCCGAAATCATCAGCGAAATCTTTTGAATCCGCGTGCAACCTTTTTTCTCTGCGCTCTCCGTGCTCTCTGCCTGAAACAATTTTCATTTTCAGGGCGTGCCCCTCGTACCTCAGGTCAGGCTATCCGCTATTACTCCTCGTCTCGTCAAAAGAAATTATCGGCAGAATTAAGAAAAAGTAATTTGACGAGACTGTGGGGTAACCGCTACTATCCCTCACGCAAAAAAAAGCCAACGAGATGAAGAAGTAGTCAGTAGCCGGTTCTCAGTAATCAGGAAAAATCTGCGGAATCATTTGAATCAGCGTGCAACCTTTATTCTCTGCGAACTCCGTGCTCTCTGCGCGAATCACTTTTTTACAAAGCAGCAAACGCCTCCGCAATCCTCGCACCCACTTCCTCCAGCTCAGCATTCGAAATAGTCATCTTCGGCCGCGAAAAATTAATATCGCCAATCGTATTCAGCGGCACCAGGTGAATATGTGCATGCGGCACCTCCAGCCCGATCACTGCAACACCAATCCGCTTACAATGAATAATTTCTTTGATCGCCTTCGCCACCTTTTTCGAAAGCAAATGCAGCTCGCAAAAAACATCCTCGTCAAGGTCAAAAATAGAATCAATCTCCTTTTTCGGAATCACCAACACATGGCCTTCCACCAGCGGATTAACATCCAGGAAAGCAAGGCAATTTTCAGTTTCGGCAATTTTATAGCAGGGTATTTCTCCTGCTACGATCTTTGAAAAAATACTGGCCATTAGCGGGAAATATCAACAATCTCAAATTGCATCTGGCCTGAAGGAACAGTCACATCCGCAACTTCACCTACTTTTTTACCCAAAAGACCTTTAGAGATTGGTGAGTTAACGGACAAACGCTGTGTTTTAAGATCTGCTTCCGTTTCAGGAACAAGCGTATAAGTCATTTTCTGACCGGTCTTCACATTTTTTATCGTCACTTTACAAAGGATGAGCACCTTATCAGTATCCATATTGGTCTCATCTACAATCCTTGCGTTGTTAAGCAGTTCCTGCATCTTGGAGATCTTTGCTTCAAGAAGCCCCTGGGCCTCTTTAGCAGCATCATATTCGGCGTTCTCGGATAAATCACCTTTATCACGTGCCTCAGCAATCTGGCGGGATATGCTCGGCCTTTCTTTGGTTTGAAGGATGTGAAGTTCTTCTTTAAGCTTTTTGAGGCCTTCTTCTGTAAAATAAGTAATCTGCGACATGGCGCTGGTCTATAAGTAAGGTTCGGAAAAAATGAGAAGGAGAATCCCGTCTCAGCAATGCTAAGACGGGACTCTCCTTTAATCAAAGGTAATAAAAAAGGCCTTTCGGCGCAATAGCCAATTTTAGAGGTTTATACGAGCCCCGAAGCTATGAACGCCATTAAAAGGATTTGTAGCACGATAAGAATAATCAATACCGAATGTAGATCCGCGTTTTCCGAAAGGAACTTCGATTGTTGCTCCTACGGAAGGACCAGTGAAAGCAGTAGTAGTTAATTCTTTCGAAGTGATACCATCTTCATACACGAAACCTCCGCGAATCATAAACATCGATTTCCAGGCATATTCCACACCTGCACGGAATTCATCTTTTGAGTATGAATTCGAAGTGAAGTTACCTGCCGCAGTGATACGGTGGTTTTTCATAGAAGTGCTGTCTTTCGAGAAATAGAAATCATAAGTACCACCGATATTGATCAACGTAGGCAAATCGAAATCTGCAGAACGCTGCTGGATGGTCATCGCATAAGCGCCCGACGGAGCAACACCTTTGAAAGAAAGGCCATCTCCTGAATAACGCATACGTGGTCCGACATTACGAAGTGAAATACCAAACTTGATCTGGTCGTATTTTCCGGTTACATACTGGATACCCGCATCAAGTGCGATTCCACGTGCTGCAACGTTCGAAATTTGCTCAGAGATCGCTTTCACCACTACTCCACCATAAATGCTCTGTGAAAATCCTTTTGCAAAGGAAAGAGCAATGTTGGTATAAGTCGGGTGAAAAGTTCCGATTCCTCCTTCAGGAAGGTCAACTGTTGTGATGTCGATATCACCAAAATCCATCGACATAACACCTAAACCGATTGCACCGGTTGCGCCAACACGCTGGGTAAACCCGAATGAGTTGATGCCGATTCCTGTTCCAACGAGCCAGTTGGTATGACAGAACATCAATTCAGTGCGTTGTGTAAAAGCTGTACCTGCAACGTTGAGGTACATCGCTTCAAGGCCATGGGTTCCTGCGGTATTCGCTCCACCCCATCCCGAAGAACGGGCGAATGGATTGATAAGCAGTTCAGATGCACCGGCTTGTCCGGCACGATCCTTATTTCCGGCATTGATCATTCCTGCACTACCGATCAGAAGACCGGCAGTGAGGAACGGAACGAGGATTTTATTTTTTGCTTTCATAATTTTTCTTTCAAATCTGTTTGAAAATTTCATGCGATCGATTCGGCTTAATAAGCATCCAGGTCAATTGGACGAAGCACTCCGAAGAATTTCAGAATCTTCTCACCAACACCGGGAACTTCTACGTGAACAATGTAAAGTCCGCTGGCGATTGGGATACCTGCCTGGTTTTTCAAATCCCAGTCAAGCGATGTTATCGGCGAATCTTTCGTCAGCTTCCTGATCAGCGTACCACTCACATTGTAAATTCTGATGGTACATTTTTCAGGAAGGTTTGTGAATTTAACACGGTTCTCAATCTGGTTCTTCTCATATGCTGAATAAGCATAATAAGGATTCGGAACCACATTGATCAGATCAAGTGCATTTACCGCAGCTTCGTTACTGTTAACCTCTGTTTTGAGATCGTAAGTACTGAAAGAATAATACGGGCGGTTCCTGTTCTGCGGAGCGAATACAGTATCAGAAGGAATCCATGGCTTGAACGGGTTTGTTGTAGGAGTTACTCCTGAAATTGCACGACGGTAAGGCTTAGCAACACGAAGACGAACTTTAGCATCTGATGGAAGTGGATTAGCGCTATAGTTGAATGCGTTATTATTGAAGCTCTCAGTCAACAATGGAATGGTTACCCACATCGCATCACGCCAGATCTCTGTACGCTCAACTGCAACTGAAGTGGTATTATTCATAATCGTCATCATCATAGCACCATAATCATAAGCAGGCACATCCTTTAATGCACCGTTCATTGGAGGACCTTGTGCATAACGATCATTTCCATTATGTCCGAAAACATAGAGGTAATGCTGACCACCAAACAATGGATCGAAGAATTGTGAACGCTCATTGCTGGTTGGATTCCAAAGCATATCACGGCCATGTTCGCCTGTGAGCGCTGAGTTTTCACCAAAAGCCATGTTAAGACGTTCGCCGGTTTCTACGTTAATAGCGTAACCAGGGAACCAGCTCATTCCCATAGGGCTGATGAAATCTCCATCCGTATTATTGTAACCAGGATCACCTGCTTGGTTACCAAACTTATCAACAGATGGCGCTGATCGTAAATAAAACGGTTGTGTACCATTCTGATTTAGCACAGGGTTAGAACCCATTTCAAACACAGGTACGCGTGTCCATTTTGTGCGATCATTTGTATAAACTACGTCAACATTGGAAATGTTCTCCATCTTGTTTTGGATCATAGTAGGAGTGTGCCAATACGCCGGACCAGTCTGGTAACAAACTGTTGCTGAAGTCGGATTAAGATTGTTTGCAGTCAGACGGTAAGGCGCCCATGTGCCACCAACAACTTTTTCGTAATCGCCTTCAGGATCAAGGAATACAGAACCAATTGATCTGTCTTCCCATGCTCCGGTACAAGGATCATTCGGATCATTACCCTCAACAGTTCCTGAACGGATCCAGTTTGACTCGGTACGGTTGTCATCATCTACAACACCTGTGAGCCAGTTCTTTGTCGGATCAGCAAAAGTTTGTGATGATTCCAGGTAGCTGTTCTTGTCAGGGTTGTTTCCGCTTCCCGGGAAAGGTACCTGTGCAATTGTGATAGACAATCCGAGCTCAGGAATGATCTGTTCATTCGCAAACGTTGTGATCAT
Organism: Bacteroidia bacterium; assembly: GCA_046596275.1. Taxonomy (GTDB): domain Bacteria; phylum Bacteroidota; class Bacteroidia; order Palsa-965; family Palsa-965. The sequence continues at coordinate 8,191 of JBKJMR010000523.1, forward strand.
CGTGGTAGAAGTATCAGAATCCCATGAACGAACTACAGGGGAGGTCTGATTCAGGCGCCATCTTGCTGTTACAGGAATAGTTGAATTGCTTGTCAGCGTATCAAGGAACTGAAGAGTAAACTCACCACCTGGTACGTTAAGCGGATCAATAACTTTAACATTGATCGGGCCGCGACCGTTAAGGTATTCGATCTGTTCAACGTGAGCTGAACCATTCCATGCATTTGAAGTTGGATCGGCAGCGTTGAATATTACCGGTTGAGCGGTTACGATTGCGTTCATAGATTCCTCTGTCAGATCAATAACATTGTTGCTGTTACCTGAACCTTCAAGACGTTTGATCTTCGGACCGCTTCCGTAAACTGCATTCTGGTTAGTACCACCAACCTCAGGATTTGGGATGTGCGGAATTCCGGTATATACTTTCACATTTCTGCGACCGGCGAGGTATGGTTTTTTCTGACCGATGTTCGAAGGATTCAGCGGATTAAGCGTATCAAAAGAAACATCATTATAAGTCAGGTAATTATTGTACGCATAAGAAAGTGCGAGGAAATAATAGGTTTTGTGATTGACCAACCTGCGGTCACCTGTAGCAAATGCATCTTCAGTAATACGGATAGAGTGAGAAATTCCATCATCATCAGCAAGGATGGTCATGTCCTGTGGGACATCCGCATTCAAAGCCTGGTTAAAATCACGGTTAACCAAAGTGCTAACACCATTTCTTAAATCGCTTTGAGAGACAAGACGGGCTTTATCCAAATTGTAAAGATCGGTTGTAGAAACAGACGCATCTTTCAGCTGGAAGATCTGGTAACCTTCGAAATTGAATGAAGTATCAATGTTTGCAAGCAAAGGGTGAAGTGAACCGTAAACGATACCAGGATCTCCTGCAGCATAAGACTCAAGATAATTGTTTGAGTTTGGTTTGTTGGTTAAATAAAGGATCAATTCTTTATCTAATTCCTGCATTGTAATGTCCGGTGCATCAGGACCATCAA
>JBKJMR010000531.1:0-5002 GCA_046596275.1 Bacteroidia bacterium
CTGTAGGCGCATGGTTTGCATGGCGGGATAAAGAGAAAGCAGCTCGGCGAAAAAAAGTTTGCCGTAACCTTTACCCTGCTCTTTTGTATCGACGTAAAATTTATGAAGGAACAGATCATTTCCCTTTTCACTTACAGAAATATAACCGATGGGCCGTCCGTTGATCTGCGCGAGAAAAAATTGTTGACCGCTTTGAAGCTGTTGCAAAAGACTTTCTGCCGAATACATTTTCTCCAGCATATAATCCACCTGGTCTTTGCCGATGATAGGAGTGTAATGTGCGCGCCATATTTTTTCGGCAAGCGTTGCAATTTGTAAAATATCGGCTGAGCCGGCCTTCCTGAGCGACGTGGACATAGGAGAAATCAGAGATAAAAAATTGCTGCGAGAATTGAAAGTACGATCAGCAATATGTATTGCCAGAGGTCGGGGAAGTGAATAAGGTATTTTTTGTAAAATGCCCTGAGCTTTTGGTTCATCAGGCAAAATTACTTTTTGTTTTTATACAAAGCAGCATTCATATTCGCATAACGCAAGGTTACTTCAAATCCACCTGCACTCTTTGATGACGCAGTATATTTTGAAATATTGATATCGTAAGAAACGCCGATAAAAATATCACCGAGATCGTAATAAAGCTGTGGAATAATTGCATCCTTCCAGCGATAATGCACACCCATTCCTATTCCCGATTCAGTGGAGAAGTTGGTGATCTTCGTTCCGTTTTTAATGCGGTAACGAATCAAAGTGCCTAAAACAAATTCGGACGCTTCATTTTGCTGCATGTAATAAGCAGAAGGCCGCAACGACCACGGACTTCCTGAAAAATCAAAACGGCCATTGGAGTGAAAAACAAAACGCATGCTCTGGCGAACTTCTCCGCCCTGGTGAAATTTCTGAGCTGGCTTATTCAGATGGAATGCTGCAACACCAAAAGTAAATTCAGCAACATCTTTACCGATCACACTTCCTGCAACGTTTCTGAACTGATAAACTGCTCCACCTGAAAAATCAGCGAATGGAAAAGACGTAAGCAAGTTGCCTTCATTCGGATTTGCCAAAGGATCAAATGTTCCATTCACATATTGATTTTCCCATTGCAAACCGGAGATGGTAGCAGAACGTTGCGCAAAACCGGCTTGTAAACCCACGGAAAGCTTGTTGTAATCATTCAGCGGAACAATGCCGGTTGCAGACAAAGAAGCCTGGAAGGTTCCGAATTTTGAATCGCCGGCCTGGTCGCGGTAAATGAAAGCGCCGATTCCCATATACGCCCTGTTCTTAGCGTACATCAGTGGCATATCGAATGCTGCAGCTGCCGTTGTATACGGATTGCCCATAGAAGCCCACTGGCTGCGGTAATTCATGGTGACACGAAACAATCCGTCAAATAAACCTGTGTTAGCAGGATTCAAATGCATGGGTGTTTCATTGATCTGCGAAAAATGAATATCCTGGGCAAACGCGGAATGCGCTGCAAACACAAGTATTCCAAAAGATAAACAGAAACGTTTCATCAGCATCTTCCCCGCCATTAGCGCATCAAAGTAATATTGCCCGACCTGATCTCGGTAGAACCATCAGGGTTAACTGCTTTCAGGTAATAAGCATACACACCGGATGGGCAAGCCTCTGTTCCTTTGTTTCCGTCCCAACCCACCGACATATCTTTTGTCATGAAGACTTGTTGCCCCCAGCGATTGAAAATAACAACTTCAGCTGTTAGTGACGGATCAATTCCATGAATGAAAAGCATATCGTTTTGTCCATCGTTATTCGGAGAGAATGCGGTTGGGATAAAAACATCCAATAAGACTTCTGCTACTTTATACACAGCAACAATATTATCAGGGCCTGTGAGATCGATATTTACACTGTCATCTGTCAATGATGGCGTGGGAACACTTGTCATTTCCCAGTGATCGAATGTATAAAGGCTTGATGTCGGTGCGGTCATGAGAATGATTGGGATTCCGCCGTAATACGTTCCGTTCCATGGAAACTGGTCGAGGAAAAGTGAATTGCATTCTACGGTCCCGGCGCCGACAGGAGAAACGGAAATGGTAATGTTGTACGGACCTGTAAGATTATAACAATCGAGCATTCCGGTTTCAATTGCAACGCAGCGTGCGGTAATATAATTCCTGAGCGTGGTTACATTTCCTGTCCATCCACCGACGGTTCCACCCCACCTTGCAATTTGTTTCGGCATGACCGGCGCAATTTCCGCAACCATGGTATCGAGCAACGTAAGCATGGTATCGCAGCTCAAAGAAGTGTTCATTAAATCGGCAAAACGGTTTACGTAATACTGTCTGAATGTCGGATTATCCATCAACGCATTCACAACCGGAATATGTCCTTGTCCGCCCGGATCAGGAAGACCTTCAGGATCGCATGGATCAGCGGTTGGTCCCGTATTCGGAATATTGGTGTAGTTGATGTAATGACCAAATGTTGCATCATTATCCCAAAGCGCATATCTCCAGCGCTCAGCGCCACCGCTCTGATCGAGTCCGCGCCACCAGATGGTATTCCAGTTCAGCCAGTCGGAGGTAACACAAACAGAATTGAGAATGATATAATCTGCAAGACTTTTCCAGTTATACATCGTATCCACATGCGCCCAGTTGGCAGGAAGCGCCATGTTATTTGTAACGATAAAATTCTGCAATGTATTCCAGTCCGTTTGTGCCTGAGCTCCGCCATACTCCGACCATGTTCCGCCCCAGGTTTTCAGCATCTGAATATTCGGCACATCCTGGTTGAAATAATGATCGGTGAAATCATTATCATCCACTTTTTCGCGAATGTCATACACGCCCCAATATTGTCCGTTCACATACACTTCACAAAATTCGCTTGTACGTTCATCCAGGTGAAGACGCGCATCCTGTGAAAGTGTGTGACAATATGCATCACGAACGTGCGCACCTTGTTCGAATGGATAATTATCATTAGCCGCAGCTTTGAGAATTACATCTTTAAATTCATCACGGTTTGTGCGTGAAAAGATTTTATAATTGATTGCGTAATCATACCCTTCTTCATCAGCAGATTTAAAATCAATACCGCGCTGGTCATAAGCCCATGAATCGTTTCCGTGTTTGTTTGCGCTGCCGGTAACTTTCGCCTGCACTACACCGGCTTTATCAAAATATTCAAAGCTGGTTACAGGTGTGTCGCCCCATCCGCCATTCATCAGTGACATCAGCCCATCACCATAAATAGATGTTGTGGGAAGCGTATGTACAACTACATTAATAAAAAATGTGCTATTCATGATAAAGCTTGCGGGTACCGAGGAATTGCTGCTATAAGCTCGTGCACGCACAACCTGTGTGGTAGCGATGCTTATCGGTGCTGAATAAACGGGTGAAGAAGAGGTGGGCTCGAAGCCTGTAGTGGTGTAATGAATGGTGATCGAAGGGTCAGGCGAAGAGATGGTGAGCGTTTGTGTTCCTGAATAATATCCTGCAGCAAGACTGAAAGCAGGTGTAGTTGCATAAGGAAGATAAGCAGGGTTTCCACCATTGGTTGTGCCAAAGGTGGGTATGAGAAAAATGCTCCAGGAATTACCTCCGTCAGTTGTTCTTCCCCATGAGTGACCTTCCTGGTTGCGTCGTATTACAACGGAGTCAATGATGTTCCCACCACCGTCAGAAAGAATAATTTTTTCAGGTTTACATTGGGTCAAAGAAAAGTTGGTGTGAAAAAATCCGCTTGCGATCATATTGCGCTTCGAACAAACCACTTTTAAAAATCCACCGGCTGCAATTGATCCGGCAGGAAAAGGCCATTGTTGGAGGTTTCCCGCTTTATCGCTCATGAAGAAACCCGACATGCTTACAGCAGTAGTGCCGGGATTATACAATTCTACCCAATCATTAAATTCACCAAAATTATCGGGAACGCTGTTGATGTTAGCGCACGAGTATTCGTTGATTACCAGTTGGGACTTGACAGGAAGTGCTGAAAGCAGTGGAAGTAAAACAGCAATCAGAATCCGCGTAAATGTTTTACTCATTTTTCGGTTTCTTAATTTTGAATTGTAAAGATATTGTATTCAGCATATTAAAACAAAAATGCCGGAGGAATTATCCACCGGCATTTCAAGTCATTAAATATCGATTAATGTGTTGTTTGAAATTCTTCAGGTTCCCGCTGCGGCTCAATGAGCGGGGAAACATTTCTTCCCAAAACAATGTCGAGTTCGATCAAAGCAGAGACTGCTAATTGTGAATAACTCTGCGATGATTTGCCGAATGCGCCTGCTTTGGTGTGCCACAAAGTTTGAATCAATGGCATTCCGCCTTCGCACGGATTGATGACTACAAGCGCTTTCTCTACGTTTCCTGCGCCGGCATGATAAACGTGCAGCACAAGCAAGCGGAACCAAAGCTCATTTTCATTGAATGCAATGCCTCTTTTCGTAAGCATGGATCTTGTATATGGAATACAAACTGTTTTCAAAAGCTGTGAAGCCGCCCACGATGATTTATTAAAATCTTTTCGCTCATCGACCGATTTATTCACTTTCAAACCCATTTGAATGGCAACACTTTTCATCAGCTGGAACGGACCATTTGCACCGACATTCGACTTCATCATTTTGCCCGGCGATTCAATCAGCAGGATAGCTTGTGCATAAAACGGATCTACTCCGTTCTGGATAAAAATCGGGATGGCACGATCAATCTGGGGAATTACAGCTTGTGCATCGTAAAAATCATTTTTGCCACGGGTGAATAAGACAGACGCGCTGTCGGGCAAAGAATAATGATGACGAATACTATCGCGGAAACGGGTTTGTCCTTCTTCTCCGAGCTTATCCCAGGTTGTAGCGGCAAAACACGCACAGATGGTTCGATTGCTGGCCAGGCTCACCAAACCGGAGTCGGGCGTCATGGTCATAATTCTTCTCCAGAAATTGATCTGCGGAAGCTTGTCTAATCCTGCTTCATAGATCTGGTTGGTATTAACCATATTATGCAAAGCAGTA
>JBKJMR010000126.1:0-2865 GCA_046596275.1 Bacteroidia bacterium
TGCGGTTTTCTTTACCTGATCATCAATAAGCTTTGGATCGTTTATCATGATCATTCCATTGCGCCACGTGTTACCGAAAGTCCGTGGTTTTATATTTCATTGGTGGCAATGGTTATCGGAACGCAGCTGTTTCTGGCAGGATTTATTGCCGAATTATTAGCCAGAAATTCGCCGGATAGAAATACTTATCTGATCGAAAAAACTACCCGCTAAGGAAATTTCTCCCCAAGGAATTTTCTCCCCGATTATTTAGTGCTTTTTATTATGAAAATTGATTCCGATATTGTTGCAATTATTGGCAAAATATCGGGTGTTTTTACATTTTTTAGTGAACGTGAGTACCCTTTAAAAGTTTAAAATTAAACAAAAGGGTTTTTGCAGGGTCGGTGAAAGACGTAACTCAAATATCCGATTATCACCAAGTTAAAGCGGCAATTCATGGTTAACCCTTTCCATAATGCACCGTGTGGCACCTTTTTTGAATCCTTTAACAACGGACATTTTTCACTTGTCCCGTCAATTAGCCAGTAGCATTAGCAAACCAATAAGCACTATACAAAGTGGGTAGTTTTGCGCTATATAGATGGGTAAAAAATTTCCCGATTCGGGTAATTTTTTGTCTATGTCTGTTTTTTGCCACACTTGGCGAAGCGCAACCACTAAACTATACCTGGGTAAGAGGCGCAGGTTCAGGCAGCGACCAGGAAGCATCTGCAGTCACGGCGGATCTCAGTGGTAATGTATATGTCACCGGCTATATTAAAGGCGCTAATAATAATTTCAGCAGCATCCTGCTTTCTTCGGTTGGTAATGATGATATTTTCATTGCTAAGTATGACCAGGATGGTAATATTCTCTGGGCAAAAGCTGCCGGTGGCTCGGGTAATGACAAAGGAAATTCCATTGCTGTAGATAATTCGGGGAATGTTTACGTCTGCGGTCGTATTGATGATAATGCAACGTTTTTCGGTTCACCGAATATCACTGTTTCCGGAGTTGGCAGTGATATTTTCATTGCAAAATTTAATTCGTCGGGGAATGTATTGTGGGTTAAACGTCAGAATAGCACGAGCGATGGTGTAGCTTATGCTATTTGTACCAATGGAACAGAGGTTTTTGTTACCGGCCAGTTTGCAGCAACCTTAAATTTTGGGTTATTGCCGGCGTTAACATCTAGCGGCGGATATGATGCGTTTATTGCTTCAGTGGATTGTTCAAATGGCGCTGAAAATTGGGCTATCAAGGGTGGAAGCAGTTCAGATGATAACGGAACCGGAATCGCTGTTGATGCATCCGGTGTTTATGTTACAGGAGGTTTCGAATCAACGCTCACTTTTCAGAACATGGCAGGCACACTGACCAATAGCGGAAACTTTGATGTATTTGTAGTAAAATATGGTTTTGCAGGGAATGGAATCTGGAAACGAAAGGCAGGTGGTTCGGGTGATGAACGTGAAACTTCAGTTGCAGTAAGTGGATCGTATGTTTATGTTGCCGGGCATTTTTCAGGGACGATGAGCCTGTTTAACACTGGCCCGGCTGTAGCCACAATTACTGCCAATGCCTCTGACGATTCTTTTATTTCCCAATGGGATGCAACAACCGGAAACTTTGGCTGGATACGCTCTGAAAACGGAACAGGGCAGGATCGGGCGACAGGCGTTGCTGCAAGTCCGATCGGCGATGTTTTTGTAGTTGGATATTTTCAGGGGCAGCTTCCATTCGGATCAGGTCCGTCGGTAAATGCAAATGCAAATGATATTTTCGTCACAAAGTATAATGCTACAGGTGTTTTCCAATGGGGAAAAAAAGTAATCGGCTCCAACGACGATTTTGGTTACGGAATCGTAGCTCCTGATAATACCTCTGCGTATGTTGTTGGAAGTTTTAAATCGGGCACCGCCACATTTGATGCACAATCAATAAGCAACATAAGCAACTTTGATATTTTTACGGCCAAGTTGGGTTGTATAGTGACAATTTCAGATGCAGGACTTGATCAAACCATCTGCACAGCTGCAACGGCAACACTTGCCGGTAATACACCTGTTACAGGTACCGGAGCCTGGACATTAATTTCCGGTACTGGAACAATTACAAATCCATCTTCGCCTACGTCAACAGTTACCGGCCTGACACTTGGTACACACGTTTTCAGATGGACAATTACCAATGCCGCTTGCCCTGCGACTTCATTCGACCAGGTTACAATTACCGTTGATGCAAATCCGACAACTGCTAATGCAGGTGCAGATCAATCGGTATGTTCTTCCACAACAACACTGGCAGGTAATTCGCCCACCATCGGTACAGGAACATGGACCCGTCTTTCCGGTTCAGGTATTGCCTCATCACCGAATTCGCCAACCTCTGCGGTGACAGGCTTAACAACAGGTTCAAGTGTTTATCAATGGAGCATCACCAATGGAGTTTGTCCCGCTTCAACAGATGTAGTCACATTAACCCGTGATCAGAATCCAACCATATCAAATGCAGGCTCCGATCAATCTGTCTGCTCAAACACAGCAACGCTCGCAGGAAATGTTCCCGCAATCGGAACTGGAATGTGGACATTAATTTCGGGAACAGGAGTAGTTACTTCTCCTTCGACAAATAACTCTGCTGTAAATGGATTGTCTGTAGGAGCAAATGTTTTCCGCTGGACTATTTCCAATGGATCATGCCCGTCTTCAACCGATGAGATAACAATTACAGTTGATCCGAATCCAACCGTTTCCAATGCCGGTCCTGATCAATCTGTATGTTCCGGATCAGCCACGCTTGCAGGAAATACAGATTGATCAGGACCGGCATTGGAAACGGTTGGATTCGGATCAACTGTAATTGTTATCTCATCGGTTGAAG
>JBKJMR010000155.1:0-11568 GCA_046596275.1 Bacteroidia bacterium
TGTTGAAGCATTCAATATTTCAATCAGTGCAGAAGAAAATAAAAGCAACACCTTCAACCGCGGAAATGCAAATTACCTCGCAGGAAATAAAGAAGCAGCGCTTGCTGACTGGAAGAGAAGCGGGAAGCTCGGAAACAAAGATGGAAAATCGAGCTACAAAAAATACCGCAAAGCTTAATAGAAATAAATTTCCCCACAGCATAACTCCAAAAGGAAACGTCCCGCAACTGTTGCGGGACGTTTTTGATATGCAAGGATTATACTATTTCTATTCTAAAGCTTAGCGACCTTTATTTTATCGCCGCTATGCAAAACTACTTTAGCACCGTAACCATTTAATTTTTTCAGTGCTTCAACTGTGGTACCGAATTTCTGCGCAATGGTCCAAAGATTGTCGCCGTTCTTTACTATATAATACTTATACGTAGTTCCGGCTGCGTCGGTTGTGGTAGAAGTGGTATTTGTTGGAGGTTTTGTTTCTGTTTTCGGCGGATTAGTTGTTGTAGTCGTTGGCGGCGACTTTTCTGTTGTTGAAGTTGCCTGGACAGGAACTTTTCCGGGCGTATAGATAACTAATTTTTGTCCCGGACGAAGTGTATTGCTTTTTAAACCGTTCCACGCGCGTATATCGGTGACAGAACATTTATATCGCCGGGAAATGGACGTGATCGTTTCACCTTTCTTGACGATATGAGAAGTTTTTACAGCCGTTACCGCAAGCGAAGTCATTGCCGTATCTGTTTTAATGTAATTGTAAATCGCTTCTTCGTTGCTTACGAAATTTCCGACTTTCGAAACCGGCAAAACCAATTTGTAAGGCTCAGTAAACGAAACAGGAATTACACCCAGCTTATACATCGGATTTAAAAATTCCAATTCATCATGCGAAATTCCAAGAACTGCTTCGAGCTGCGCAAAAGTGACTTGCTGTTTTACAGAAACTGTATCTACGTCATAAAAAGTTTTTCGCGGAGCAATCGCCCACAAATTATGTTCTGCGTGATACGTCATCACATACGTTGCAGCAATAAATGCAGGAACATAGCCTTGTGTTTCTTTCGGAAGAAAAGGACGGATTTCCCAATAGGTTTTTTTACCACCACCGGCTCTGCGAATTGCTTTGTTCACTGTTCCCGGACCGGCATTGTAAGCAGCAAGCACCATTTGCCAATCGCCGAACATTTTATAAAGCGCCTGCAACAATTTACAAGCAGCAACGGTTTCTAAATACGGATCGCAACGTTCGTCTACATATGAATTCACCTGGAGATCGTACATTTTCCCGGTCGTGTACATAAATTGCCAGAGTCCACGTGCGCCAGAACGTGAAGTTGCTGTCGGATTAAGCGCAGATTCAATTACGGCAAGATGTTTTAATTCTAACGGAAGATTGTATTTATCGAGCTGCTCTTCAAACATCGGATAATACAATTCGGAAAGTCCAAGCATTCGCTCTACCGAACGGCGACTGCGAATAGAATATAAATTAATGTACGCCTGCACTTCACGATTATATACAAGGTCAAAAGGAGAAGTTGCATTTAATTTTGCAAGACGCGTTTCAATTAAAATCGGATCGGCGGGCGGAATAGAATCCTTGGCGAAATTATATTTATTGCCGTGCTGTGTTTGTGTGCGCGGAATATTTGCGATGAATGAATTATGCATGAGGCTATCAAGCATCGCAGCAATCGGGTCGTCGACAAACTGGAGTGAATCTTTCCACTGCGCGTTGAGCCCAATGGTAAAAGAACAAAGCGTGATCAGCAGCAGAAGTTTTTGACGCATGAGTTGCAGCGAGGCTAATAAATACGAGGATGGCGTGGTAATGGATACCTGCTTTTACAAATATCGTCACCAAAAGGGAAGTTTCAAGGCGTTTTCGACAGATAATGAGACATTAACTGTTAAAAGGAAGAAAAAGCAAGGGAAATGCTGTTTTTAGGAAAGAATAATCTGCTCAAGTAATTCATTCTAAAACAGCTGGCTGAAAAATAAATGCAACGCTTACAAAAGCAAACAGGGCTGTTTCTTCGTATTAATTCGACGAACACTTTTTTAAGCAAGAAATTATAATGGATTCAGAAGCTCACTCATTCATCGCCTGCACATACTTCGCACAAGCAAACATAGTGCTTTCTTCAAAACGACGCGCCATCAGCTGAACTCCGAATGGAAGTCCGTCTTTATTTTTTCCTGCAGGAACAGAAATCGCGGGAAAGCCTGTGAGATTTGCCTGCACCGTAAAAATATCTTCGAGGTACATTTTAATCGGGTCAGCAGAATTTGCTCCGAACTCGAATGCAACTCCCGGAGTCGTTGGTAAAATAATAATATCGTACTGATCAAAAATCTCCTGCGTTTTATCGCGGAGCAAACGACGCACTTTTTGCGCTTTGGAATAATACGCATCATAATAGCCAGCGCTCAAAACAAATGTTCCGAGCATTATACGGCGTTTTACTTCCGGACCAAATCCTTCACTGCGTGATTTTTTATACGTCGATTCCAAATCATGTGCATTCTTGCTTCTGTAACCATAACGAATGCCATCGTAACGCGCTAAATTGGAAGAAGCTTCTGCCGTTGTCAAAACGTAATAAGCAGGAACAAGAAAATCGAGATAAGGAAAGCTTACAGGCTCAACAGTGTGCCCGTCTTTTTTCAATTGATCAAGAATGGAATTCAACCGCGATTTAATTTCCGGATCAAGTCCTTCTTTTTCAAAACAATCTTCGAGATAAGCAACACGTAAGCCGGAAGGACGTGCAAGCTCTTTCGAATAATTTGCAACTGGCTGAGTAGAATTGGTAGAATCGAATTCATCTGCGCCAGCTAAAACTTCTAAAAGAATTGCCGCATCATCCACGTTATTTGTCAATGGTCCAACCTGGTCGAATGAAGAAGCATAAGCAATAATTCCCCAGCGCGAAATTCTTCCATACGTTGGTTTCATTCCGACAATTCCACTGAAAGAAGCAGGCTGACGAATTGATCCGCCTGTATCAGTTCCTAATGCTGCAAGACAAAGTCCGGCTGCAACCGCAGTAGCTGATCCACCGGAAGAACCACCGGGAACACGTTTCGGATCAAAAGCATTCTGAACATTTCCGAAAGCAGAATTTTCATTCGAGCTTCCCATTGCAAATTCATCACAATTCGTGCGACCGATAATGATTGCATCTTCTGCAAGCAAACGTTCAACTACTGTGGAGGAATAAGGAGAAACAAAACCTTCAAGAATTTTTGAAGAGGCAGAAACTTTATGACCGGTATAGCAGATGTTGTCTTTTAATGCAATCACCATTCCCGCTAATTTTCCCGACACTGAAGCTCCGGGTTTAGCTGACGCAAGTTTTCCATCCACTTCTTTCGCTTTCGCAAGAGCAGATTCAGGAAATACTTGAAGAAATGCGTTGAGGGATTTTTTGGCTTCGATTTTTTTCAAATAATCTTCCACAAGCGCAACACAGGAAACAGTTCCCGCGCGCAAATCAGCTTGAATATCAGAAAGAGAAGTATAGGCCTCCACAGAAAAAATTAATTGCGAATTTATTTCAAAAAGCAATTCCGATAATTACCCGGAGCAAAGTTGAAAATGATTAGTCTTTTTTAGCTGCCGGAGGAACCTCACCATCAACGCCTTTAGATGCGTCTTTGAATTCTTTGATGCCTTTTCCAAGACCTTTCATCAGCTCAGGAATTTTGCGGCCACCGAAAAGCAGAAGCACAACTACAAGGATAATGATGAGTTCAGAACCGCCAAGGCCCAAAAAGCCGAGAAAAATGAATGGATTTGTCATGATTTGAAGAGATTTCTGCTGCAAAGGTAACAAAAAGAGGGTGACGGGTGACAAGTGACAGGTGACGAGTGGTGGTGAAAAAGGTTAAATCGCCCGAAAACAACGCCCAATCCCCTTCATAAATCACCTGTAACTCGTCACTCGTCACCCGTCACTGGTTGAATCAATGAAAATCCGTTTTTATCCGTCAAATCCGTGTCATCTGTGTTCCTTATTTCCCGGACACAATTCGATTAAATCCCCAATTCATTTTTTTTGCTCCCTTATTGAGGCGGATTCAGATCTCCGGTATAAGGAGGAGGCACAGTTCCGTCATGATTTGGTGGAGTGGTTGGATTCTGAAAAGGATTTTGTTGCTGTTGTGGTTGGTATGGATTTGTTGGGTTTTGATATGGGTTTGGCGGCTGATATTGATAAGGATGTTGTTGAAATTGCTGGAATGCAGGGGTTTGCAGCAAGATTTTTTTGTAGCGCGCCATTTTAACCCAATACATAATCCAACAGATTAGTCCTCCAATGCTACCAATTGATCCGAGGACGGGAATCCATCCGGTAAGCGGGAGAATGCACATCCACAACCCAAGCTGGTAACCCGGACGCTCTTCATCACCAGGTATATTTCTTTTGCGGAATTCATTATTCAATGAATCTGCAATATATCCTATCATAATAAAATTCCATACCAGGCTGAAAAGGGGAATAAGTGAAAGCCAAACCATTCCGGGAGACATCTTCCTGTTTTCCGGAGAAACCTGCTCTAACAGGTTTTGTAAATTGATAAGATAAAAGATCTTAAGTATAAAAGCTCCAATTACTAAGATTGCCACGAGTGCAATCAGCATTATTTCAGTTGCTCCAAACATGAGTATAGGGTTAGGTGAACCGCAAAACTAATAAATGGAAGCAATAAAAAAACAGCCAGCCTTTTTCACATGCAATTCACTTCAATTAAAACCTAAGCTTTCGAAAACAATTCCGAAGCATAATCCCAATTCACCACATTCCAGAACGCAGCCATATACTCAGGGCGACGATTTTGATATTTGAGATAATACGCATGTTCCCAAACATCAATTCCGATGATCGGCGTTCCTTTTACTTCGGCAACATCCATCAGCGGATTGTCCTGGTTCGGAGTAGAACAAATTGCGAGTTTTTTATCTGTGCCCACAATGAGCCACGCCCATCCGGAACCGAAACGATCTTTTCCTGCAGCATTAAATTGCTCTTTGAATTTATCGAATGATCCGAATGTGGAAATAATGGCATCACCTAATTTTCCATAAGCGCCATTCGCAGCATTCGCAGAAGCAGACGGACGCAAAATGTTCCAGAAAAAAGTATGATTCCAATGTCCGCCACCATTATTTCTCACTGCGGACGAATATTTCGAAACGTTTTTCAGAATTTCTTCCAGCGTTGCAGGAGCATCTTTCACCGATTCAAGCGCTTTATTAAGATTCGTCACATACGCCTGGTGATGTTTCCCGTGATGAATTTCCATTGTCATACGATCGATATGCGGCTCTAATGCATCGTATGGATAAGGAAGCGGGGGAAGTGTGTAAGGAGAAGCCATTGAGAAATAAGTAATTGCTTCTTTGTTCCCCTCAGCATTCAGCAAATTTTTTCCAAGAAGAGAAATGCCGATACCTGCCAACAAACTTTTCTGAAGAAATGCGCGTCGTGAATTTTCCATCTGTTTCATTTTTTTATAATTAAATATTTTCAAGGGGAACGAATTACGAATCAAAACGAATGTACGAAGGGAAAGAATTACGAATCAAACGAATATACGAATGCTATCAGGTGAAGTTGTTCCTATTCTTCGTGTTTGTACTTCATCACTATATCCGTTCCGAATAAAAAATACTCTTAGGCACCTTTCGTATATTCGTTTTCATTCGTAATTCGTTCCCTCATAAGCTCAATCAAGCCTTTCGTACATTCGTTTTGATTCGTAATTCGTCCCCCTAAGTAATTCGTCCCCCTAAGTAAACTGCACCAAAACCTGACCTTTCTCCACCGCCACACCTTTTTTCACCAGCACTTTTTTCACCGTTAAATCAGCCGGCGATTTCAAAATATTTTCCATCTTCATCGCTTCAAGAACAATCACAGGCTCACCCTTTTTTATTTGCTGACCTTCTTCTACAACAACATTTAAAACTAATCCGGGCATCGGCGCTTTCAGGTCGTTGATTTTTACGCTTGCAATTTTATCAAGGCCCATTGAATGAAGCAGCTCATCAAATTTATCAGCGATAGCAAGCGGGTAGGTATGTCCGTTTACTTTTACAAGCATTGTTTTAGCAACAGTATCTGCTTCCACAATTTCTACTTCATACGAGCGATTATCACGCAATACATGAAAACGTTTTGACTCAGGAGAAATTACATCACATGAAAAAGGCTGCTCATTTATCGTGCCCGTCCATGCATCCTTGTGATCAAAAACAACTTTGTGCTTTTCTGATCCGGAGACTGTTACTGTGAATGATTGTTTTTCCATAACCGCGTTTTCGAAGTACAAAGTTAAGGTTCTTTTTGAGTGGCCGAAAGGTGTGATAAAGGGGTTGGCTTTCCGACATAATTTACCCAACTTTGGCATCCATTTATTAATCGACCTGAATCCTGATGTACAAGTATATTTTTCCCGTGAGTTTGTTTGCCTTTTTGCTGGCATGCGGACATCAAAAAAACACAACAAAAAATAATGTTCAGCCGCATTGGCGTCCTGCAAATCAAACCACAGCGAATCCGAATATAAACACGGAGTCGCAACCCGATTATCGTCCTTCCGAAACACGCGAAACCGATTTGCTTCACACCACACTTCATGTGCGTTTTGACTGGGAGAAAAAGCGAATGCACGGAAAAGCAACGATCAGCGCACACCCTTATTTTTATCCGACTGCTGCATTAAAATTGGATGCACGCGGAATGGAAATCAATCGTGTTGCAATTTTGATGCGTGATGTAACCAGCCCGATAAAATTTGCTGCCGATACTTTTAATCTTCAGTATAAATACGACGGGAAAGTTTTAAATATCGACCTCGGACGTCAATATAAAAACACGGAAAATTATACGGTGTTCATTGATTACCTGGCTAAGCCGGATGAGCTGGCAGAAGTAGGAGGAAGCGCTGCAATTTCAGAAGACAAAGGATTGTATTTTATCAATCCCACCGCTGATCCCAAAGACTCTGTTTTACATCCGCGACAGATATGGACACAAGGTGAAACGCAATCGAATTGTGTGTGGATGCCAACCATCGATCGCCCGAACCAGAAAATGACTTCTGAAATTTACATTACAACAGAAGACAAATATGTAACGCTTTCGAATGGTTTGCTTTATGATCAAAAGAAAAATGCCGACGGAACACGCACCGATCATTGGAGAATGGATCTTCCACACGCGCCTTATCTTGTGATGATGGCTGTCGGTCAATTCACGATCATCAAAGACAGGATGGTGAATGGCAAAGAAGTAAATTATTATGTCGAGCCGCAATTTGCTCCTTATGCAAAACAAACTTTCGGAAAAACGCCGGAGATGATCGAGTTCTTTTCGAAAACATTAGGCGTTGATTATCCGTGGGCGAAATATTCTCAAGTCTGCGCGCGCGATTTTGTTTCGGGTGCGATGGAAAACACAACCGCAACACTTCACGGCGATTTTGTGCAGCGTGATGACCGTGAATATCTGGATGCTACTTATGAAGAATATGTTTCGCATGAATTATTTCACATGTGGTTCGGCGATTACGTTACGTGCGAATCGTGGAGCAATCTTCCGTTGAATGAATCGTTCGCAACGTACGGTGAATATTTATGGAACGATTATAAATACGGAAAAGAAGAAGCAGATTATGCACATTACGATTCTTACCGCGGCTACATGCGTGAGTCTGCGGGTGGACGTGCCTCAAAAGAATGGCCGGGAAAACGTGAGCCATTGATCCGTTTTAATTATGAGAATCGCGAAGATATGTTTGATTCGCATTCTTATAATAAGGGCGGACAGGTATTACACATGCTGCGTCAATACACAGGCGACGAAGCGTTTTTTGCAAGCTTAAAATTATATCTCGAAACAAATAAATATCAAAACGTCGAGATTGCGAATCTTCGTCTTGCATTTGAGCAGGTGACGGGAAAAGACTGGAATTGGTTTTTCAATCAATGGTTTATGTCGCCGGGCCATCCTGAATTAGATTTAACTTATTCGTTTGACGGGCCAAAGCAAAAACAAATGCTTATTGTGAAACAGACACAGGATCGGACAAAAGGTGCGCCTGTATTCAGAATTCCATTGAGCGTTGATATTTACAGCGGAGGAAAAGTTAAGCGCGAAGAGATCATTGTAAAATCTGCTACTGACACATTTTATTTTGAATCCGTTACTAAACCTGATTTTGTAAATGTGGATGCGCAGAAAACATTGTTGTGCTTTAAAGTTGATCATCACACAGCACAGGAATGGGCTTTCCTCTATGAGCATTCTAAATTATATGTTGATCGTCTTGAAGCTATAAACAATCTTTCACCACGAGGCTTTGCAGCTATTGATCCGAAAAAACCAACAGAGCCAACTGCAGATGAAAAGCTGGCGAAACAAATTATTACAAAAGCGCTCAATGATGAATTCTGGGCCATCCGCGGACTTGCTTGCGGAAAATTCAATGATAATGCGAATGATGTAAAAACACAACTAACCGCGCTAAGCAAAAACGATCCGAAGTCGGATGTGCGAACTGTTGCGGTAGAAGTGTTGAGTTCAGGTGCGAAGGGTGATGAATTGAAGGCTGTTTATTTAGATGCGCTGAATGATAAATCATATAATGTTGTCACAGCAGCATTGCAGGCGCTGGTAGAAAATTTTAAAGAAACCGGTTTGGCTGAAGCAGCAAAAAGAGAAAATGAGCCGAACAGGATGATGAAGCTCGCTGTTGCAAACGCATATGCCATTGGTGGAGATGATGCACAGCAACCCTGGTTCGAAAAAACGATGTACACGTTATACGGTGTAACGCAAGCAGAATTTTTGCAGCAATACGGTTCGTTATTGATAAAGTGCAGCGCAGCCACAGTTCAAAAAGCCATTCCGGGATTAGAAAATCTGTATAACACCAGCACTTCCCTGGTGTCAAAATCATTTACGAAAGGATTGCTCGGTCAACTCTCGAATTATTACAAATACAAATCGAGAGAAGCGCAGGCGCAGATGAATGAATTAAAATCCGTCAAGAAAAACGCGACTGGTTTACAGCGACTGGAAACGCAAAAAGCAGAAGCAGACATGTTGGCTAAAGAATTAGAAACCGCTGCAAAAAGGCTGAAATAAAAAAGTAGTCGGTCGTCAGTAGTCATTGTCGGCAATGCATTTTTGACTACTGCCCACTGAGATACCCTTCATCAGCAATTAAATTTCCACCAAGCGCAGCACCAACTGCTAATTCATCGCAGCGTTCGTTGAGCACATTTTCAGCATGACCTTTTACCCAGATGAATTTCACTTTATGTTTCGGGTAAACACGCAGAAACCGCGCCCAGAGATCCGGATTTTTTTTACCTGAGAAATTTTTCTTTGCCCATCCAAACACCCATTTTTTTTCAACGCTGTCCACAACATATTTCGAATCGGAATAAATCGTGACGTTGCACCCTGGATTTTTTAAACTTTCCAGCGCAACGATCACGCTCATTAATTCCATTCGGTTATTCGTAGTGTTTTTAAATCCCTGCGAAATTTCTTTGCGTAATGATCCGGACATGAGAATAGCGCCGTAACCACCAGGGCCGGGATTTCCGCGCGAGGAGCCGTCGGTATATATGGTAATGGAGTGTGACATAATTTCTGCGAAGGTAAAGAGGTTTGGTGTGTTTGTTCTGCCGATTTACATTTTATTGGTGTAGGCCTGAGCTGAAAATTATTAATTGATCCTTAACTAATTAGGTAATCACTTATGGATTTACTACTTTTCTAATGGCATTCACATTTTCTCAGACCTAAATTCACTTCACATGAAGCAGACCTACCTTCGCGTTAGCGTTATTTTTTTCCTGTTGCTGTTTTTTGTAATGGACGGAAATGCACAATTAACCGCGAGCATTTCCTCTTCCTCAAATATTAATTGCAACGCAACGTGCGATGGTTCGGCAACCAGTTCGGTAACCGGCGGAGTTCCTCCATATACATATGCGTGGTTTCCATCAGGAGGGACAACGGCTTCGCAAACCGGGTTGTGCGCCGGAAGTCACACCGTAACTGTTACCGATGCTGCATCAACCTCTGTATCAGCAACAGTTTTACTTACAGAACCGACAGCTGTGAATGTTGCAGTCAGTGCTTTTTCAAATATTTCCTGCAACAGCGCATGTGACGGTTCGATAACCGTTTCCGCTTCCGGAGGAAATGCTCCGTACACTTATTCATGGGTTCCGGCGGGTGGGAATGGGGCTACCGCAGTTCCATTATGCGCCGGCACGTACACAGTTACAGTGACCGATATGAACGGATGTGTAGCAACTGCATTTCAAATTATATCACAACCAAATTTACTTGTAGCAAATGCAGGCGCTGATCAATCCATTTGTATCGGTTCTCCTGTGCTTCTGAATGGAACAGCTACGGGTGGAACTCCAAACTACACGTATCAGTGGACAGGACCTTCTTCATTTACTTCCAACCTTCCTTCGCCATCAATAAGTCCAACCGTTACATCCACTTACACCTTAATGGTTACAGATGCAAATGGTTGTTCCTCCGGTGATACAGTAACAATCACGCCTTCACAGCTTATTAATCTTTCATTTGCATCGTATGACGCAAGCTGTAACCAGTCAAATGGTGCGATAAGCGTTTCGGCATCCGGTGGAGTTGCGCCGTATACGTATTTGTGGGCAAACAGTGTTACTAACGATACAAATATAAATCTCGCAGCAGGCGTTTATGCCATAACAGTTACCGATGCAAATGGTTGTACAAACTCGGCGTCGGGCGGAATTAATAATTCAAATGGTCCTGTGCTTTCCATTACAAATAGCACCAACCCGGTTTGTTATAATGCCTCGAACGGAAGTGCGACCGTAAATGTAACCGGCGGTCCGCAAGCGTATGCTTATCTCTGGAATACCGTACCGCCGCAAACTACTTCAACCGCAACGAATCTATCAGCAGGAAATTATTTAGTTACAGTTTCTGATACGGATAATTGTTCGGCCACAATACAAGCCACACTTTTTGATCCGCCGCAATTTTATCTTGGCGCACAAATGATCTCCGGTGCAAACTGTACGAATAATGGCATAGCGCACGCATGGGCAACCGGAGGAAATCCGCCTTATAATTTTGTGTGGTCAAATAATGCAACAGGTGATACAGCTACAGGACTTCCTTCAGGAACTGTTACGGTTACTGCTACTGATAATGCCGGTTGTTCTGTTTCGGGGTCGCTGACTATTGCATCACTGTACGCAGCGCTTATAACAGGCAAAGTTTATAACGACATGAATGGTAATTGCATTTTCGACGCCGGCGATTTTCCGATTGTGAATCAGCAGGTTTTAATGACTCCGAATAATCAATATTGTTATTCAGATTCATCTGGAGATTATCATTTTTATTCAACTTCAACCGGAGCAAGGAATGTGGTGGTCAATTATAATTATTCTTCGCCGTATACCACGGGGTCTTGCCCGCCTAGCAACTCAACAGCCATAAACATTACAACACTATGCGACACCATTGCCAATAT
>JBKJMR010000552.1:0-9081 GCA_046596275.1 Bacteroidia bacterium
GAAGGAAGAGCTTAAAGAGCTTGGGTTGCATTTCATAGTTGTGGACCTCGGAGAGGTTGAAATTATGGAAGACATTTCCACAGAGCAGCGCGAAACGCTTAGAAGCAATTTGCTTACATCAGGATTAGAACTAATGGACGATAAACGTGCGGTATTGATAGAGCGAATAAAAAACACGATCATCCAGATGGTTCACCATGCAGATGAAATGATCAAGATTAATTTTTCAGATTATCTCAGCGAAAAGTTGAATCATGACTACACCTACATGGCGAATTTATTTTCGGAAGTGCAGGGAACAACGATTGAGCAATTTATCATTTGCCATAAGATCGAACGTATAAAAGAGCTGATCATTTATGGTGATTTGAATATTACAGAAATCGCCTGGAAGATGAATTACAGCAGCGTTGCACATTTATCAAATCAATTTAAAAAAGTTACCGGCCTTTCTCCTTCACACTTCAAAAAATTAAAAGATCAGCGTCGCGTGCCCATTGAAGAGGTCGGAAATCCAATTATTAATTCATAAGAATATGGAAGCTTTGCATTCCCAGGAAGATAAATTAGACATTGCCAATAAAGAGCTTGCTTTTCAAAATGATGAAAAAGAAAAGCGTGCTGCGGAATTGGTTATCGCAAATAAAGAGCTTGCCTTTCAAAATGAGGAAAAAGAAAAACGTGCTGCAGAATTAATTATCGCCAATAAAGAGCTTGCCTTCCAGAATGATGAAAAAGAAAATCGGGCAGCTGAGCTGAGAGTTGCCAGCTATGCGCGTAGTCTTATCGAAGCAAGCCTTGACCCGTTATTTACGATCAGTCCTGCAGGGAAAATTACCGATATGAATAAAGCATCGGCAGATATTCTCGGTATGACGCGCGAACGATTGCTGGGCTCCGACTTCTTCGATTATTTTACCGAACCTGTGAAAGCCCGCGAAATTTACCAGCAGGTTTTTGCCAATGGATTCGTAGCTGATTATCCGCTGACCATTGTAACCCATAAGCTGATCGATGTTTTATTTAACGGATCGGTTTATAAAGATGAAAGCGGAAATGTGCTTGGTGTTGTTGTGGTAGCACGCGACATTACAGAGCAAAAAATATTTGAAAATGAATTAACCGAAGCAAAAGTTTTCGCTGAGCTTGCAACTGAAATTGCTGAAGAAGCAAAACGCAAAGCAGAAAGCGCAACACGTATTGCAATCGATGCGGTAAAAGCCAAGCAGCAGTTTTTATCCAATATGAGCCACGAGATCCGTACGCCGATGAATGCGATTATCGGTTTTACGAAAGTGGTTCTAAAAACAGAATTGACTTCAAAACAAAAAGAATATTTATCAGCAATTAAAGTAAGCGGCGATGCATTAATCGTCCTTATCAATGATATCCTGGATCTTGCGAAAGTAGATGCAGGTAAAATGACATTTGAACAATCGCCTTTTAAAATGTCGGCATCTATTTCAGCAATGTTACAGGTGTTTGATCCAAAGGTGCAGGAAAGAAATCTAAGCCTTATTAAGGAATACGATCATACCATTCCGGAAGTGTTGCTTGGCGACCCGGTTCGCCTGCACCAAATCATCCTGAATCTTGTCAGTAATGCAATAAAATTCACTACTCAAGGAAAGATCATCGTAAAAGTAAAATTGAAAAGTGAGACTGAAAAAAAGGTGGCCATTGAGTTTTCCGTTTCGGATACAGGTATAGGAATACCTGCTGATAAAATTGAAAATATATTTGAAAATTTCCAGCAAGCGACAAGCGGCACCTCAAGGTTATATGGTGGAACAGGATTAGGTCTTGCGATTGTAAAACAATTAGTGGAATCGCAAAACGGAACAATTACAGTAAATAGTGAAGTCGGAATAGGTTCAACCTTCAGCTTTACATTGGATTTTACAAAAACATCTGCAAACGCCGCATCAACATCTATTCATATTGAAAAAAATGATGAGATAAAGCACATCAGAATTTTAGTTGTAGAAGATATTCCATTGAATCAATTGCTGATGAAAACATTGCTCGACGATTATGAGTTTGATTGTGACATTGCTGCAAATGGTAAAATAGCAATTGAAAAGCTAAAGGATAATGTATATGATATTATCCTGATGGATCTCCAGATGCCGGAGATGAATGGATTTGAAGCAACAGAATATATTCGCAATTCATTAAAATCTGCCGTTCCGATCATTGCGCTTACTGCGGATGTAACCACTGTTGACCTTGCGAAATGCAAGGCAGTCGGAATGAATGATTACCTCGCAAAGCCGGTTGATGAACGTTTGTTATACAGTAAAATAGCAGGCCTGGTAAAAAAGCCCGGACAACCACCGGTATCGGTAGAAATGAAAGCAGCACCTGTTGTAGCTCCGGTTGTTCGTTGCATTGATCTTGGATATCTCACCAGCAGAACAAGATCAAATCCGCAGCTAATGAAAGAAATGATCGCGTGTTATCTCGAACAAACACCACCGCTGATTGTTGCCCTGAGAAAAAGTATGCAGGAGCGAGACTGGGAAACATTACATTCTGTTGCCCATAAAATGATCCCGTCGTTTTCGATTATGGGCATGAACATCGATTTTGAGAATATGGCAAAGCGTATCCAGGAATATGCCGGTTCGCAATTGCAGGCAGAAGTTGTGACGGAGATGGTCATGCAGCTGGATAATATTTGTACGCAGGCTTGTAAAGAGCTGGAAGAAGAACTGATCAATTTAGAAAACCCACAAGCATGAATACCCCGGATAAAGTAAAATTATTTCTTGTTGATGATGATTCTGTTTTGTTAAAGTCGATGGAGATCGATTTTCTGCAACGTGCCGACTTCGACGTTCACACCTTTGCTACGGGTGAGCTGTGTATCGCAAATTTGGGTTTGAAACCGGATATTATCATTCTCGATTACCAACTGGATGGAATTGAAAAGAAAGCAATGGACGGAATCCAGACCCTTGATAAAATAAAAGAATACAGTTCGGATATCCCCGTTGTAATGCTTTCTTCACAGGACAAAATTGAAGTAGCCGTAAATTGCATGCATCATAAAGCATTTGATTACGTTGTGAAAAGTGAAACTGCATTTTTGAGATTACAAAAAGTAATCGAAGCAATTTTCCAATACAAAAAGATGGAAAAGCAACTGAGCTGGTATATGGAAAGAATGTAGAAAAAAGAGGGACGAGTGACGGTTGATTTTGCAAACATCCTTTTTCTCATTTAGTAATGCTAACTTTTCACCAATCACCTCCGCCGCGACGGACACCCATCACCTCCGCCGCCGCGGACACCCATCCCCCTTCCCCAATGTGATAATTATGTAACTTTTTCATAAAGTTGTGTAACACTTTTTTTGCCGCCGGATTGCATTTTTGTTTGGTAAACTACTTACCATACACAACTAATGTATCCAATGAAAATTTTAAGCACCTTTTTTTTCTTATTTGTACTTACAGCATCTTCACTCCGTGCGCAAACGACTGATGCTAATTTTGAAGAAGATTTTGAGAACGCAGAAAAAATATTCTCTTCCATTTACCAGGACGGAAAAGACGAATCGCTGACCTTATCCAAAGGCGGCTATACAGAAGTGATTCCTGTTTACCTGCGCTTAGCCCAGCTTGAACCGAACAACATGAACGTGGCTTTTAAGCTTGGCGTATGTTACCTCAGCTCAAGAAGCGAACGCGAACGTGCAATTACGTACTTCAACAAAGCAGTTACTTCTGTTTCCAATGATTATAAAGGAAGCTCTTACAAAGAAAAAAATGCGCCTTTAATTGCCTGGAAATTTCTTGGCGACGCTTATCATCTCGATTACCAATTCGACAAAGCAATAGTCGCTTACGAAAAATTTATTGCTGTGATGGCTGCAAATAATAATACAGATAAATCATTGCTTGATGCAACAAACCGCAAAATAGCAATGTGCAATACGGGCAAAAATTTAGTTGCTCATCCGGTGAAAGTAAAAATTGAAAATCTGGGGACAACAGTCAATTCTCCTTTTGGCGATTATTCGATGGTTTTATCTGCAGATCAGAACACGTTGTTTTTTACATCACGTCGCCCGGAATCAACAGGCGGTGAAAAGGATGAGGATGGCAACCACATGGAAGATATTTACATGTCGGATAAAACAAAAACAGGCTGGTCAAAAGCAACGAACATCGGAACGCCGATTAATTCGGATTGGCATGAAGCAACTGTTGGAATTTCTCCTGATGGCTACACCATTTTAATTTACAAAGATGACCAGGGTGATGGAAACATTTATTCCACTTCATTAAACGGAGAAGTGTGGAGCACGCCTGTGAAGCTGAATGATAATATTAATACGAAATATTGGGAGCCAAGCGCTTTCATTTCTGCAGATGGCCAGAAGCTTTATTTCACCAGCGATAAGCCGGGTGGATTTGGCGGAAGAGATTTGTACATGAGCCAGAAAACTCCGGATGGCGAATGGGGAAAAGCAATAAACCTGGGTGCAAATATCAATACACCGTTTGATGAAGATGCTCCCTTTATTCACCCCGATGGTGTAACGCTTTCATTTGGTTCGAATGGCCATAATACGATGGGCGGTTTCGATATTTTTACCAGCCTTCTTTCTGAAGACGGCGTTTGGTCGGAACCGGTTAACGTTGGTTACCCGATCAATACTACGTATGATGATATCTTCTTTATGATCAGCCCGGATGGACGTAACGCTTATTATTCTTCTTTCCGCGAAGATGGTTTCGGTGAAAAAGATAATTACATGGTTACATTTCCTGATCGTAAACAAACGCCGCTTACTTTAATCAAAGGGAATGTTAACGATGAAACAGGAGCGCCTGCAAAGAATGTAGAGATTACGGTAACAGATAATGAAACCGGGCAAGTGGTGGGCGTTTATCATACAAACAGCAAGACAGGTAAATTTCTTTTCATTCTTACGCCCGGAAAAAATTACAATGTGACGTATGAATCCGAAGCGCATTTATTCTATTCCGAGAATGTGGAGATTCCAAAAGAATCGAGCTACTACGAAATGAATGTTGCAGTAAAACTCAACCCGATCGTTGTGGGTTCAAAAATTACGCTGAACAATATTTTCTTTGATTTTGACAAAGCAACATTGCGACCGCTTTCAAATGTGGAATTGAAAAATTTAATCCGCCTGATGAAAAGTAACCCTGGAATGAAGGTTGAAATTTCAGGTCACACCGATAGTAAAGGCGATGCTGCATATAATCAGAAACTTTCTGAAGAGCGTGCGCAGGCTGTTGTAAGCTATTTAATTGCAAACGGAATTGATTCAAAACGCTTAACCGCAAAGGGATACGGTAAATCTCAACCTGCTGCAGCCAATAAAAAAGCCGATGGTTCGGATAATCCTGAGGGTCGTCAATTGAATCGTCGGGTTGAATTGACCATTACTGAGATTAATTAAGCTATTCGTCGAAGGAATTGGTCAATTGAAAAACTCGTGCATTTGCCAATAAAAAGGCGATTATAAATCTTATCTTGCTTACAGCAAATTGATAAGCGTTACCCCAGAAGCGCATGAAGAAGGAACCGGATCAAAAACAAATTGCCGAAGGATTATTCCTTGCCAATAAAGAGCTTGCCTTTCAGAATGAAGAGCGTGAAAAACGTGCGGCTGAATTATTGATAGCTAACAGGGAGCTTGCATTTCAAAATCAGGAGAAAGAAAAGCGTGCAGCCGAGCTGATCATAGCTAACGAGGAACTTGTAATTCAAAATACCGAAAAGGAAAAGTGTGCAGCCGAGCTGATCATAGCTAACCAGGAACTTGTATTTCAAAATACCGAAAAGGAAAAGCGTGCCGCCGAGCTGATAATCGCTAACCAGGAACTTGTTTTTCAAAATACCGAAAAGGAAAAGCGTGCAGCCGAGCTGATCATCGCAAACCAGGAACTTGCATTTCAAAATACCGAAAAGGAAAAGCGTGCAGCTGAGCTGATAATCGCAAACCAGGAACTTGCATTTCAAAATCAGGAGAAAGAAAAGCGTGCAGCCGAGCTTGTCATAGCTAATAAAGAGCTTCTTTTTCAGAATGAAGAAAAAGAAAAACGTGCTGCCGAGCTCATCATTGCAAATCAGGAGTTGGCATTTCAAAACAAAGAAAAGGAAAAGCGTGCTGCTGAGCTTCTTCTTGCTATCAGCGAGCTTAAACGGGCTGAAGATGACATCAGGAAGCTGAATGAAGAATTGGAGCGCAAAGTAATTGAGCGAACTTCACAATTAGAATTAGCAAATAAGGAGCTGGAATCTTTTTCTTATTCCGTCTCTCATGATTTGCGCGCACCGATAAGAGCAATCAGCGCCTACGCAAAAATTTTAAATACTGAGTACGGCAAAGATTTTAATGAAGATGGTGCGGAAATTTTAAGTTCGATCGCGCGAAATTCTATCCGGATGGGTGTGCTGATTGATGATCTGCTCGCCTTTTCAAAATTAGGCAGGAAAGAAATTGCTTCTTCACAGATCGATATGAATGTGCTTGTGCATGCGATTAAGGCGGATACTTTTGCAGACACACCTAATGTTGAATTTACGATAGGAAAATTACCGCCGGCAAATGGTGATTCCTCACTGATCAGGCAGGTTTGGATAAATCTTATTTCAAATGCAATTAAATATTCAGCGAATTCTTCTCCTTCTAAAATTGAGATCGGTGCTGTAGAAGAAGAGCATATGAATGTTTATTTCATTAAGGACAATGGTGTAGGCTTTGACATGGAATATTATGATAAGCTTTTCGGAGTTTTTCAGCGCCTGCATTCAGATGAAGAATTTGAAGGCACCGGCATCGGTCTTGCGATCGTGCAGAAAGTTATTCACAGGCATAAGGGAACCGTGTGGGCAGAATCAATATTGGAAAAGGGATCAAGTTTTTATTTCAAATTACCGCGCATCACCAGCTAAATCAAATCAACATGAACTACGACGATATTGAAATTTTATTCGCGGAAGACGGACGTGATGATGCGCTGCTCACAATTCGTGCGCTAAAAAGTAATGGACTTGCCGACAAGCTTCATCATGTAAAGGATGGGGCCGAAGCAATGGAATTTCTTCTTTGTAAAGGGAAATATGCTTCCCGGAATTGTATTGTTTATCCCAGGCTTATCCTGCTCGATTTAAAGATGCCGAAATTATCAGGCTTGCAAGTGTTAGAACGAATTAGAGCATCTCCTGATCTGAAGTCAATACCGGTTGTAATACTTACATCTTCACAGGAAGATCCCGATATTAAAAAATGTTATGCGCTGGGTGCTAACAGTTATATCGTGAAGCCGGTGGATACGGATAAATTTTTTCAAACTATAAAAGACCTGGGATTGTATTGGATGGTATTAAGTCACCCGCCTGAATAATTAAGTACAACGCTTAACAAAGGAATAAGATTTTGAGAATTTTAATAGTCGAAGATAACGGCAATGATATTGATCTGCTTCACCGCGAATTAGCGAAGGCAGAATTTCACTATGAAACACAAGTGGTGCAAACACGTGCATCATTTGAAAGCGCGCTTAAAACATATCTGCCCGATATTATCTTATCTGATTTTTCTTTACCATCCTTCAGCGGACCGGCTGCTTTAAAAATAGCGCAGGAGATGTGTCCTGATATTCCGTTCATTGTTGTTTCAGGAACGATCGGTGAAGAAAATGCTGTTGAGCTGATTAAAAGCGGCCTCATAGATTATGTGCTGAAGGATAAATTATTTTCCCTTATTCCAAAGATCAACCGTGCTGTTAAGGAAGCGGACGAGATTAAGGCGAAAAAAGTAATGAATGAAAAATTAAAAGAGCAGTATAAAAAATTATGGGAGATCGCTTACATGCAATCGCACCAGGTGAGAGTTCCCGTAACACGCATCCTCGGTTTATTCAGCCTTTTTAATTATGAAGATCTATCCGATCCGATCAACGGTGAAATTCTTTCTAAAATGAAAACCATTGGTGAATCGCTTGATAAAGTCATTCATAAAATTGTGCAAAAAACAAGCGAGATCAATAATGAAGTAGCCGCTGAAATAACCGGTGGACTATCCCAGGATATTGAATCAGACATTTAGGCAATACTTTTTCCCTTTACCTGTTTTTAAAGTTATCGCACGCTCTGTCTTCTTCCATATGTGTGAATAATGTAATCTTATTAGAAGATTATATAACTGTTTTGACTTAAAAGCGGTCAAACTTAGCTGAATGAAGATTAACCCCATCCCTGCAATTTTTGATAAGCTCAGGAAATTTCCCTTTTCTATCAAAACATTTACCCAGAAAAAGGTATCCAACAAAAAGCTGTCAAGCGATTTGGATATTGCTAAGTATAAAATTGCCTCGCAAGATGAGGAGAAAAAGTTGGCGGAATTAGAATTTAATATAACCCTCCTTGCGCTGAAGAAAGCAGAAGGATTTATTGAACAATATATAACAGGATTAGAAAATATGCTGGTGATGACATCGCACGGTGTGCGTCAACCCATCGCCAATATTCTTGGCATCTTGCAGTTGCTTGACAAGTCTGTTGCCTCGCCGCAAGAGATGACTAAGCTAATGGCTTTTATGAAACAGTCTGTGCTCGCACTTGATGTATTCACAAAAAAGCTGACCGTTTATATATGCAATCTTGTAGAGAAGGAGAATGAACGTATTCACCTTCATTAGCTTTTCATGTCAGCAATGTGAGAATCATGTAACTTTTTTATAAAGTATTGTAAGATCGTTGCGACTCGAATGCCGCACCTTTGATCTGTCACATTCTAAAAAATTAACCCAAATGAACACAAAAAAATTAGTTACAATTCTTGCGATAGCATCAGTTGTATTTATCGGCGCTTGTAAAAAAGATGATGTTGCTCCGCCAAGTTCAAATACACCAAATCCAACAGTTATCCCGGTTCAGACCACATCACATCCACGTATTCAGCTTGCGGGCGCAACTAATATGGCTGTGCTTGCAGGTTCATCCATTACAAATACAGGCGCAACAGTTATAACAGGCGATCTCGGATTAAGTCCAGGAACTTCTGTTGGTGGTTTTCCTCCCGGAATTTTAAAC
>JBKJMR010000431.1:0-4250 GCA_046596275.1 Bacteroidia bacterium
ATTCGGATTCATCCACAGGGTGAGGAATCATTGCTTCTTCAAGACCCGGTTTTTGCTGCTGGATTCCCTTGCGAACTTTTCTTTTTGGCTTCGATTTTTGCATGTCTATTTTTAATAAAGACGCTCAAAAATCTTTCCAATTATTTCTTCACACCGGAGCTTTTTCCTTTTAATCGTAAGCTTGGATTTTCAGCGCTGTTCAAAATGGTAACGATGCGCGAATAAAGAACTTTCGCAGAGAATGGTTTCGAAATATATCCATCCATTCCTGCTTCATAACATTTACGTTCTTCCGATTGCATCGCATGAGCGGTCATCGCCATGATAGGCAAATTACATTTAGGCGCTTTTAAGCTTGTCCTGACTTTGCGCGTTGCCTCGTAGCCATCCATTTCAGGAAGCTGAATATCCATGAGTACGAGATCAAAATCCATCGTCTTTATTTTATCAACTGCGATCTTTCCATTTTCAGCAAGCTCTACATTCCAGTTCCATCCTGTCAGGACTTTTGTAGCAAGGATCTGGTTCAGCTCATTGTCTTCAACAAGAAGAATATTCAAACCCTGCACAAGGAAAGTTTCATTTTCAAATGTATCAAGCATCGTTGTAACAGGGACGGGATCTTTTATATCCTTCCCGAACTTTAATTTGAAAGAGAATATTGATCCTTTTCCTACACAACTTTCTATAGAAACACTTCCGCCCTGGCGTTCCACAAACTGGCGCACGATGGAAAGACCTAATCCGCTTCCGCCATATTTTCTTGTGGTATCGCTCGTTGCCTGTGTGAATGGTTCGAAGATCGTCAGCATCTTTTCCTCCGGAATTCCGATACCGGTATCGATCACAGAAATTTTCAACTCAATTTCATGCTCATCGTCTGTAACAATATCGATCATCGTTTTTACTTCACCTTTTTCTGTGAACTTGATCGCATTTCCTACAAGGTTCAGCAGCACCTGGTTCAATCGTGTCGGATCGCCGATAAGAACTTCCGGTATTTTGTTGTCGACCATCACAGAGAGCTTTATATTTTTCTCTGTTGATTTCGGCAACATCAAATCAGTCATCGTTGCAAGCACCTGCGGCAATTTAAATTCGATCTTTTCGAAAGTGATCGCACCTGCTTCGAGTTTAGAGAAGTCAAGGATGTCGTTAATGATAACAAGCAGGTTTTCACCCGAAGTTTTTATCGCGTCAGTAAATTGTTTCTGCTCATCCGATAAGCCGGTTTTGAGAATCAGATCAGTAAACCCGATAATAGCATTCATCGGCGTACGGATCTCGTGGCTCATGTTGGAAAGAAATTGTTCTTTCACACGCATGATCTCTTCCACTTTCTTTTTTGTCTCCATCAATTCACGCAACGCTTTATCGCGTTTCAAAAGTGAATATTCAGCAATCTTATTCGCAAGGATCAATTCTTCCTCGGTACGTTTCTTATCGTCAATGTCTGTATCCGTACCTACCCACAAAATAATTTTGCCTTCTTCATTATGCTGCGGAATGCAACGGGTAAGATGCCAGCGGAATTCACCATCCTGGCGACGAAAGCGATGTTCATTTTCAAAAGGTTCACCCGTCTTAATGGAATTCGCCCACTTCTCATCACAATCCAAAAGATCATCCGGATGTGTAATAGAAGCCCACCCGCTTGTTTTAAATTCTTCTACGGTTATTCCGGAATATGCTGTCCACGGCATATTCATATAAGTAACAGAGCCATCGCCTGAAGCTGTCCATACCTTTTGCGGCATTGTATCAGTCAGGAAATGGATATGCTCGATACTTTGAAGAATATATTTTTCTGTTTGTTTCCTGTCGTCAATATCCAACGCAGTTGCGAGATAGCCTGCAAAATTTCCATTTGAAAAATAACGTGGAATTCCTTTAGAGAAAAACCAACTATACTCTCCGGTCTTTGCACACTTCAATCGAAACTCAACTGTATACGCCTCCTTGTCTGTAAATGCTTTTCTATATCTCCCTACAACAGCGTCATAATCTTCAGGATGCACAAACTCGGCCCAGGCATCTCCCTCGAATTCTGCTTTGTGATCTTTGCCAACAAAGTTCAGGAAGGTTTTATTAATAAATTCTGTATTCCCATTTTCATCCGCCATCCAGATAAGCATTGGTGCATCATCAGCGATGGTGTAGAAACGCGCTTCACTTTCTGCAATTACTTCACGCGCCAGTTTGACCTCTGTAATATCAACAAGCATATTGATTGCGCCGCTATTATATCCTTGTGGATTAATAAGAGGTTGCGGATGTGGAAGCACATGTCTTTTCTCTCCGTTGGGACGAACGATGAGAACTTCTCTACCCTTCACAGCAACGCCTGTTTTAATTGTTAAGGCCATTGGGGTTTCGTCATGCGGCACAAGTTCCCCGGCAGGTGTGAAAATCTCATGAGCGCCGCTCCATCGGTCATTTACTAATTCCGGTTCACGCCCCCAAAGTGCGGCAGCTGCCTTATTATAAAAAGTGATTTTTCCTTCAGTATCGCAGGTGTACAATGCAGCAGGAAGATCTTCAATTAATCCTCGAAAATAAAATTCACTTTCCTGCAACGCCTGGTAAAGCAGTTTTTCTTTCGTTACATCAATTGTAAAACAACGTGTATGAATGAATTTTTTGTTTTCCCATAATACATTGGAACTGATCTGAACATGACGGATAGAACCATCCTTACACCGCAATGAACATTCATATTTATTCAGCGTCTCGTTATGTGTAAGCCGTGTCAAAATATCATTGATCTTTTCCTGAACAACATGAAATTCAGAAATGTGTTTGCCAATGTATTCATGTGATTCATAGCCAAGCAGTTCCAGCTCTGCCTTATTCGCCCAGATAATAATTCCGTTTGCATCTACCCAATGAAGTCCGATGCTTGCATTGTCGACATAATCCTGCAGCTCAAATGTTTTTCTTTCAAGCTCTTTTTCTACTGTCTTAATATGCGTGATATCATTGATGAAAATGGTAAAACCCTTTACTAAACCATTTGGTGATTTATCAGGACAATAAACAAATTCCATTGTACGCGGACCGTACTTTGTTATTCTTTGCTTAATAAAATTCTGCTGTTCACCACGGAATGCGCCGGCAATATAGATTTGAATAGAATCCAATTCGTCTTTTGAGACAACCTGTGCAAGGGTCTGACCTATTAATTCTTCAGGAGTTTTGCCGAATGTTCCGGCATAAGCTTTATTAACGTAAACGTATTGAAGCTTTAAATCTGCATAAGCTACCATTCCGGGAATGGAATTCAGCAAATGAAAAAATTGATTTTCTCCTAGCTCCTGGTTAAGCGATAAAGTATGCAAATCTCCCATGTGTTACAATTGAAATTGTTTGCATCTGGGGGTTGCAAATATAAACTCAACAGCCTCGTCCGGACTGCTGGTTATTAACTACTAAGTGTTTATGGTGTGGTATTCTTACGAAATATAAAACCTTTTGTTCGAACAATCCTATAAATAAGGGTAAATATTTTTCCATGTGGAAATTTTTCCACATCACTTCTCCCAATACCACTTTTGAGTAGATGGTGCAGCTGCTTCTTGTCTCCAGAACTTTGCATCGACAAATTGCCGTGATGGAGTTTGGAGTTCTTTATTGTAAACGGCACTCACCGGGTTGAATGTAATATCAGTTACGCCAACTATAAAAGTTTCAGGTGGAGCAGGAGGAGCAGGTGGTGGAGGTGCAACTTCTCCTTCTGCTAAAGGTGGCGCAGGTTTTGATGGAGCAACCTTTGGCGGCGGACTTTTTACAATTACAACAGTGAATTTGTTGAACTCAAGAAGGTTTTTCAAAAAATCAGCACGTTCAGGTGTGCAGTTTTTTTCTACGATGGAACATTTTACTCCATCTAATTCTTCGAATGCGTGATTTGGATTGAGAGCCATTGTTTCCTCTTTTTTTATTTAATTACGGAAACGATATAATCGTAAATGCCGCTGTAAAAACCGGTTGCGATAACACCAAGCATACAAATTCCCAATGCAATTTTCACCGGGAAAGCTGCTTTTACTTTTTCCATCGGATTTTCATTCGCGTTGATGAATATTGCTTTTACAACACGCAGGTAATAGAACAGGGAGACTACCATGTTCAATGATGCAAATGCAAGCAGCAAATAATTTCCTTTTGCAGCACCCGCAGTCACTAAAAACATTTTTCCGAAAAATCCTGCGGTCGGCGGAATTCCTGCCAATGAAAAAAGTGCCAGCGCC
>JBKJMR010000433.1:0-2822 GCA_046596275.1 Bacteroidia bacterium
ACCTGAAGCTCCTGAAATTCTTTTCGAAGATTATGGAACAGGCCAACTAACAAACGGATCTACATATATTACACTTGATCCTGTATTTGCGCTTAACGTGAAGATCGACGAGAATCACCCGATGAAAGTTTTCATTCAATTAGAAGGCGATTGTAATGGTGTATATGTAGATCTTAAAACAGCACAGGGATTTGAAGTAAAAGAATTGGCAAATGGTCATTCCAATGCGAAATTCAGCTGGCATGTAGTGGCTAACCGTGCAAATACAATTGTCAATGGTGAAATTGCTTCCCTGAATGAAGATGTACGTTACCCGGTTTTCAAAGATCCGAATGCAACTGGTCAAACAAAAACAGCTACACCTATACCGGCAAAACCACAACAGGCTTTACCAACACCAACAGAAAAACCAAAACAATAATTAAAACTAATTTGATCTTATTAAAAATCCTTCTCTTCACAGGGAAGGATTTTTTTTGATCTTTCCCGAACCATTTTCGCATGCTATAACAAGGCGGGATTGGTTGAATAAGATTTCAATTGTTCAGGAGCAATCGAAATTGGTTGCGATCAAGTGAATTAAAAGGAATTAATTCCTGAAGGAAATCAACCACGATTTAATACGTGCTGCTTCTATTCAATAATTGAAGCAGCTTTATACAAATAACAAGCCGCCCGAATGACCAGGCGGCTTTCCTTTCAGCGTAACATCTTAGTGTGAAACAGTAACTTTCTTAGAGCTGCTATTCGTTCCGGAAGTAACAATGAAAAAGTAAACACCATTCGCAAGATGTGCAGTTGCGTAAGAATGATTTACCGTATTTACATTGCCAAAATCCATCGCATCAATTTTTTCACCAACGATGTTAAATACTTCAACATGCACGTTTCCTTTTTGTGAAAGTGCTATTGCAAGCTTTACATAATCCTGCGCGGGATTCGGGAAAAGATTTATGCTGAATGAAGCATCAGTCGTTATAATTCCTGTTGCTGTTCCAACCGTCTCCGTTACTGTAGCTGTACATCCATTTGCATCTGTAATTGTGCAAGTGTATGTTCCTGCATCTAATCCAACAGCAGTTGCGGTAGTTTGATTTCCCGGCATCCACAAATAAGTATAACCTGGTGTTCCCCCGCTTGCAACCGCAGTTGCTGTTCCGTTATTAGCAGGTGTTGCAGTTTCATCTGTATGTGAAGAAGTAACTACCAGCTGGCCCGGTGAAGTTACTGTTGTGGTTGAACTGGTTGAGCAACCATTTACGTCTGTAGCGGTGACTGTGTATGTACCTGCACAAAGACCTGTTATTGTATTTGTCGTATTGCCTGTTGGCATCCACATCACTGTATAAGTTGGTGTGCCTCCGAAAACAGAAACAGCTGCTGTTGCCGAACAATCTCCGAAACACGGAACACTATTGCTTGTAGTAATTGCCTGTATTGGTGACGGCGAAGTTAATGTAACTGTAGCAACTGTTGTGCAGCCATTCGCATCAGTTCCTGTTAAGGTATAGCTTCCCGCACAAACATTATTTACAGAGGAGCTTGTCATATTTCCCGGTGTCCAGTTATATATATAATTTGGCGTTCCACCGGAAACTGTACCGAAAAGTGAACCATCGCATGTTGCATCACATGTAGTAGAAGTTGATGATGCTGCACTGACAAGCGCCGGCGGAGAAGTTACTACAGCTGTTGCAGTTGTTGTACAGCCGTTCGCATCTGTTCCTGTTAATGTATAGCTACCTGCACAAACATTATTTACAGATGAACCATTCATATTTCCGGGTGTCCAGGTGTAAGTATAACCCGGTGTTCCTCCTGAAATTGTTCCAAAGAGCGAACCATCGCAAATTCCGTCGCAGGTTGCTGCTGTTGATGCCGCGGCACTTACAAGCGCAGGTGGTGATGTTACAACTGTTGTTGATGTAGTTGTGCAGCCGCTTGCATCTGTTCCTGTTAAGGTGTATGTTCCTGCGCATACGTTGCTTACTGTTGAACCGGTAAAATTTCCGGGCATCCAGTTGTATGTATACGGTGGAGTTCCGTTCATCATTGTTCCAACAAGAGAACCATCACAAATACCGTCGCATGATGTTGGAACTGATGATGCAATACTGGTAACAGTTTGTTGCTGAGTGGGAAATGGAAATGTCACACCTGATCCATTTACAAATTGGCTCTGGTAATAAATTCTTCCTTGTGAACCATCTCCGCCTTCACCGAAATAAGGACTGCCTGATACATTCGACGCGCCACCATTCCCACCGGCTGCTGATACCAGGCCATTATTTGTTATCGTTGAACCTGTAATTAACAAAACAGATCCGCCTGATCCGCCACCGCCGCCGCCGCAACTTCCAGTTCCATCTGATCCACCATTTCCTCCGTTAGAAAAAATATTCCCGGTTGAGCTGATCGTGATTGTACCGCAGGAAGAAATAGAGATATACCCGCCGCCACCGCCGCCACCACCACTCCCACAATTATATCCACCCGAACCACCGGCACCACCCGAACCGGCAACAGCAGGATTGATCTGCGGATTGCCATATGCCGGCCCACCGATTCCGTTAGAAGCACTTGCGCTGCCGCCTGCAGTTGCATAACCTGCACCGCCACCACCCGACCATGCGCCGCCTGCTCCACCTGCACCCGAACCATTGCCTGCACTTCCGGGAAGCGGACCTGTATTTGCTGAAAAAACGCCGTTGCCACCGTTCGCGCCACCAGCTACACCGGCACCACCTGTGCCACTGTTGCTGTATGTCACTCCATTTGTTCCGTTCACACCACTTGCATTCAGCGTACCGTTGATCAGCACA
>JBKJMR010000586.1:0-3096 GCA_046596275.1 Bacteroidia bacterium
CTGCTCACTGTAAAAGATGACAGCATTGACGGAATTTACGATACATTAAAAAATTGCGCGAAAATTTCACAGAGCGCAGGCGGAATCGGTTTAAGCATTCACAACATCCGCGCAACCGGCTCTTACATCAAAGGAACAAACGGAACATCAAACGGAATTGTCCCGATGTTGCGTGTTTACAATGACACGGCACGTTATGTTGACCAGGGAGGTGGAAAGCGCAAAGGTTCTTTCGCAATCTATCTCGAGCCATGGCATGCAGATATTTTCGAATTCCTTGATCTGCGTAAGAACAACGGAAAAGAAGAAATGCGCGCGCGTGATTTATTTACCGCGATGTGGACACCTGATCTTTTCATGAAACGTGTGAAAGAAAATGGTGAATGGTCTTTGTTCTGCCCGAATGAAGCACCAGGTCTTGCTGATTGTTGGGGAGCTGAATTCGAAGCGCTTTATACCCGCTACGAAGCTGAAGGAAAATTCCGCAAGCAGATCAAAGCACAGGATCTATGGTTTGCCATTCTTGAATCACAAATTGAAACAGGAAATCCGTACATGCTTTTCAAAGATGCAGCGAACGGAAAAAGCAACCAGCAGAATCTCGGAACAATTAAATCTTCCAACCTCTGCACAGAAATTATTGAATTCACATCTCCTGACGAGATCGCAGTGTGTAACCTTGCTTCATTAGCATTGCCACGCTTTGTGAACGAAGGAGCATTTGATCATAACCGTTTGTTCGATGTAACTTATCACGTTACAAAAAATCTGAACAAGATCATCGACGGAAATTATTACCCGGTTCCTGAAGCACGCGTTTCAAATATGCGTCACCGCCCGATCGGTTTAGGAATTCAGGGACTTGCAGATGTATTTATTTTACTTCGTCTTCCATTCGATTCAGCGGAAGCAAGAAAATTAAATTCAGAAATTCATGAGACGATCTATTATGCGTCCATGACCGCTTCAAAAGATCTTGCGAAACTTAACGGGCCATACGAAACATTCCCTGGTTCACCCGTATCAAAAGGAATTTTCCAGTTCGATATGTGGGGAGTTACACCAAGCTCACGTTGGGAATGGGATATTTTGAAAGAAGAAGTAAAAACACATGGAGTTCGCAATTCACTTTTGCTTGCACCAATGCCAACCGCTTCCACTTCACAAATTCTCGGCAACAACGAATGTTTCGAACCATACACTTCAAACATTTACACACGCCGTGTATTGTCAGGAGAATTCGTTGTGGTAAACAAACATCTTCTGAAAGATTTAGTGAAGCTCGGTTTGTGGAATGATAATTTGAAAAATAAAATCATCGGTGCAAACGGATCTGTACAGGACATTCCTGAAATTCCGCAGAACATCAAAGATCTTTACCGCACCGTGTGGGAAATTCCACAGCGCGCATTGATCGATATGGCTGCAGACCGTGGCGCTTTCATTTGCCAGTCACAATCGCTCAACTTATTTGTGCCAAGCGCGAATTTCGCGAAGCTTACTTCTATGCATTTCTACGCATGGGAAAAAGGTCTCAAAACAGGAATGTACTACCTGCGCACAAAAGCTGCAGCTGATGCAATCAAGTTTACTGTAGACCAGGCTGCATTGACACAACCACACGTTGAGGCTGTTGATGTAAATGCAGTAGTAACTTTAGAAGAAGCAAAAGCACAAATGACCTGCTCACTCGATGATCCGGAATCATGCGAAGCTTGCGGAAGCTAAATAAGAATTTAGTTTGGGGTTAAATTTATTTTGCAAAGCCCTTTCATTGAAAAATGGAAGGGCTTTTGTTGTGAAGCATCTGGTAATCTGGTAATTTAATAACTGGGTAATTACCGCACATTCATACACACAACAAATAAATTATTCAGACTTTTTTTCAATTACCAATTTACCAGATTATGGAAGGGCTTTTGTTGTGAAGCATCTGGTAATTTAATAACTTGGTAATTACCGCACATTCATACACACAACAAATAAATTATTCAGACTTTTTTTTCAATTACCAATTTACCAGATTACCAAATTACTAAATTTTAACCATGGGCTCTGTCTCTTACGAATTCGAATACACTACTTCTGACCTCAAACATCCGGCAAAAACACCGATGACGGAAAAAGAATATAAACAGGTGAAAAAAGATGTGGATCAATTTATAGAAGACTTTGTAAATAAAGCAGAGCCGGAATTAGAAAAGCAGGTAAACCAGCATCGCTTCAGATGGAAACGATTTCTTATCCTGCTTGGAAGCGGCATACTTTTAATCGTCATTGAACTTACCCTTAAATCAATGGAGCTTTATGATGCAGGTGACATTGCTGAAATGCTTTCGTTGGTTCCTTTCTTTTTGATTTTTCTTCAACCTTTCCTGTGGGCGTTTTATGCTTTTAAAACACCCGACCTTCGTACCTACAAGAAAAGAGCAACTACGTATTACCGGTTTCATTCTTCGAAAGCAGAAGAAGCAAAAAACTACCAGGATTACCTTCGCATTATTTCAGAAATTAACATTGCTGAATATCCTACTGAAAGAAGAAGAGTGCCAAATTTTTAGTCTCATTTCAACGCTACAATAGAAGAGTATGAGCGGTTTGTTTTGGATTAATAAAATGTTGAATTAGCATAGCAGCCTTTCAATGAAAATGACGTCTGAATAAGAAACACCATGCTTCGAAAATATTTTGCAATCACACTTTTAATTCTCGCTTTCCATATTCCATCACAAGCCGGAATATTAAGTCAGCTGGTGCAACTGCGGGCGGAAGCAAAAAACCTCCGGAAATTTGTAGCATTCAGCGATTCCATCAGCCAGAGAAAATTGCTGCATATCGATCGCACAGTGCAATGGGATTGTCAAAAAGACATTTCTCAATTCATCGGAAATTTCTGGCAGATCGGGTTTCGCTTTTCGGAAAGAGGTGTTGGAAGAGAAGATGAATTAACCGATGCATACATTTTCTTTTCCACCGACACTACTTTCTATTGCGAAGTGCGAAATCCGCAATATGGTTCTGCAAAAGGATTGCTTTTTCATTTTATTGATTCGCTTAAAATGGAAAAGCTTTCGCGCACATGGGAAAAAACGTACG
>JBKJMR010000099.1:0-4924 GCA_046596275.1 Bacteroidia bacterium
CAAGAACAGGTCTTTGAATAAATTTATTAAACATAGTATCCGGGTTTTAGTGCTGGTTATTCTGCATGAAGCGAATTAAGATCTTGCAGTATCTTTTCCTGGGTAATAAACTCATAACGGATCTCCTGGTTATTTTTCACTTTACGCAATCCTTCAACGAGCACCTTATCACCGGCACTCAAACCACTTGTTACCTGGTATACGTGTTCCATCTCGGCCCCGATAGTTATTTGTCGCGCCTGCACTTTATTCTGCTGATCGATCACATAAACATATTTTTTGTCAAGGATCTCAAACGTTGCTTTTTGCGGAATAAGCAATGCATCAACAAGCTGTACAGGCATCAGAATTTTCCCTGTTTCACCATGACGTAATATGGATGAGGGATTTGGAAATGTCGCCCTGAAGGCAATATTGCCGGTTTCATTATTGAAATCAGCTTCGATCGTTTCCACTATTCCCCATTGCTTAAATAAATGGTTGTTCGCCATGAGCAAGCTTACCTTTAACAGGCTATCAGATTTTTCCTCGGTAATGAAATCGAGGTATTCCGCTTCCGGCACATTGAAATAAACCCACATCTTACTGTTATCCGAAAGTGAGGTGAGCAATTCTCCTTCATCAAGCAAACTCCCAAGCCGCACACGAAAACGATCTACGATCCCGTCAAACGGCGCACGGATCTCCGTGAAGCCGAGGTGCGATTTGGCAAGCGATAATTCTGCCTTTGCCATATTGAGTCGCGCCTTTGCAAGTGCAAGCTCATTTTGTGAAACGATATTGCTATCGGCAAGACGTTTTGTATTTTGAAATTCGATTTCAGCAAAGCTTACTTCAGCATCTGACTTTTCCTTTTCTGCCTGGTAAATAGAGGTCATCACCTGGAACATGAGTTGTCCCTTTTTCACAAATTGTCCTTCGTCAACATAGATCGCCTGCAAATATCCTCTCTCAATTGTGCGAAGTTCAATATGTTGAATAGCGTGAATCTGGCAGATATATTCGTGATAAATAAGCGTGTCTTTTTTAATCGGGCTGGTGACAATGAATTTTGTTTCTTCATTTGAAATGTGCTCATTGCGGTCGCAGCTGGTAAATAATACCAGGGGCAAGCTGAGTAAAATGAATAATTTTCTCATCTTAAAATGGATTGATAAGTGAATACGGAAAATGAAAAGGCAGAGCAGCAATAAAAAAAGAATGGAGCGCATTACTTTTTTTACTGCCAACAGGAAATAGCTGCAAAGGACTTGCAGCGCTGCTTTAATAGATCAGGAAAGGAAACTCTTCCAGGAATGATGAAGAATGAGCATCGATACTTGCTTGCGGTTGCCGATGCGGGAAATAAAATTGGAGAACGAAGCTTTCTCTATGCTGAAAACAAAAGCGCGATCGGGCACCGTGTAACCCAAAGAACCGTCCCCATCAAAATCGGATGCAAGCTCATCAATTGATACTTCCTCATCACCGGGCTCAATGCTGAAAATAAAGTCAGGCGAAAGCGGCAAGCCGGTACCAGTTCCGGTAGAGAAAAAACTTTGTCCATCAAGGAGCTTAACGTCGGTGCCGTGACGAAGGAATATTTCTGCCGTACGTTGCTGCAAAAATGAAAAACAGAAAACTATGACAAAGCAATACGTACCCATTGCTTTAAGCATGTTCAAATAGTTATTGCGTTTTGTATCTCTGCTTTGATTTGGCATTCCAGGCGCGAAGATAGGGACTAAATATTAACTGCTTATAGAAAAAAAGTTAATGGTGTCATGAATAGTTGGTAAAAATATCTTGAAACACATACCTCTACCGGGTTTACAGAAAGCTTATTGACCATTGCTTCAATTAGCTTTTTTTGTTTCGTGAAATAAAGAAACAAACCATGTTAAGCGATGTAAAAGTTCATGAGTAATTCGTTGGGGCAAGCCCGGCTTTGTACATTCTAATATGATATATCCACCAAACCTTCTGACATAAATAACTATTGCTTAAATTCATAGCAAGATAAAATAATTCTAATATTCCATTTCGTTCAAAATTCCATTCACCAACATGTTTCAAGTCAGGCTTCCATTACTGAATCGAAAGCTGTATAGCTTTAAGCAAGGCTATTTAATTTTTTCTGCCCAATGAATCAAAACCTTCTCACTCTCCAAACCTGGTTCGACGCCTTCAACTCCAAAAACCTCGACCTCCTGCTTTCACTCTACGATGAAAATGCAGAACACTTCAGTCCCAAATTAAAAATCCGCAAACCCGAAACCAACGGATTAATAAAAGGTAAATCCCAATTGAGAGCATGGTGGCAAGATGCTTTTGAACGATTACCCGCATTACATTATCAACCGAATTATTCCATTGCTGATGACAAAAGTATTTTCGTAGAATATCTTAGAACAGTTCCCGGTGAAGAAGATATGGTTGTAGGGGAAGTCCTGTTTTTCGAAAATGGCCTGATCATAAGATCGAAAGTTTTTCATTCGTAAAAGCAGCATTGTTATTAATGAAATGAAAATGCTAATTTCACTTTAATAAATAACCCAACATTACAATCCCAAAACAATGAAGCACCTTTTTCTCCTTTTGTGCGTGGCATTTTTTTCTTTTACATCATTTCGTATCTCAGAAACGGATTATAATGCAGCCCTCGATGCTGTAGTTGCAGATTTCAAGCTGAATATTTTCGATCAGCAAAAATGTGAAGCCGCTTCTAAAAAAGCCGGTGATATCGCTGATGCTATTGATGAAGCGCTGAATGAAGACGGGCTTGACAAAGGAGAAAGAAAAAAGCTGGAAGGATTTAAGAAAGAAGCAGAAGCGATTGAAGATTACATTTTAGCAATCGGTGATATCAATGGTGGATTTGAAACCGTTGAAAAAATGAATCTTGCAAATGCGCGTGTGAATGGACAAATCTCTTCGGTACAAAAAGGAGATTTCTGTGTAGCTATTATTTCTGTTACGATCGGTGAATACATTTGTTACCTGGCAGAGAATAGCAGCTCCAAAATTATTTCAGTTAATTACAAATGGAAAGGTCCGGCAGGTGCAAAATCAGGATCAGGAACAGTAAAGGTTTTTGCAAACTCTGTGCATGCGATGTATAGTAATCGCAAGGATAAAGAGACGAAAGAGGTGAAGTTTATGGGGTTGACTTGTAAGTGAAAAAATGTTTTACACGATTTCAAAAAGGGTTGCTTTAATAACGCAACCCTTTTCCTTTTTATCTCATCGCGCTTCAATGAAAATCATTTTTGTGTCCGGCTTTTGTCCGGCACTCATTTGTACAGCTAACACCAAATGATGATAGCTTTGCAAACCCCAGGACACTGACCTTTCACCTCCCTTGTTTCGGTGTTAAAATTCTAATTCCCCCTCATTAAAATTTCATTATGACCCGAATTCAATCACTAGCGTCAGCTATTGTGCTGTGTCTTGTCTCTACTTTCTCTTATGGACAAATGACAGGCATACAAACTGTTCCCGGAAGCTTTCCAACCATACAAGCTGCTGTGAATGCGCTTAACACAAGCGGAGTTGGTACCGGCGGAGCAACGATAAATGTTGCAGCAGGCTATACAGAAACACCAACTGCGGCTCTCCTATTGACAATAACAACGAACGCGCCAAACATTTCAAATCCGCTTATCATTCAAAAATCAGGTATAGGTGCAAATCCGTTGATCACTGCATTTACTCCTGGCGTTTCTACAACACTCGATGGACTTTTTATTCTGAATGGTGTTGATTATGTAACGATCAATGGGATCGATCTTCAGGAGAACGTTGCAAATACCACTTCCACGATGCGAATGGAATTTGGTTATGCGCTTCTGAAAACTTCAGGTTCAAATGGTGCCAGCGCTAACACTATAAAAAACTGCACTGTAACACTGAACAAAACAAACACTGCATCTGTAGGAATCTATCTCGGTAATCATACCATTAGTGCAACCACCGATCTTGCAGTTTCAAGTGCAACGGGCACAAGCTCTTTCAATAAATTTTACAATAACACTGTGCAGAATTGTTATGTTGGTATTTCCATCACAGGTTCTGTTTCAGCAGCACCCTACGAATTTTACGATCAAAGCAATGAAGTAGGCCGTGATGGTCTGAGCACTAATCGCAGCCGTGTAATTAATTTCGGAGGCGCTGCAATTACAGCAAATGGAATTTATGCAACCAACCAGAACAAGCTCAAGATCTTCAGCACGTATATCAATAATGCCGGCGGAGCATCTTCAACCGGTGCAATCAATGGAATTTTTACCAATGCAGGATTAAATTCCAACGTAGATATATACAGTGATACGATCACACTTTCAAGTGCAGCAACAACCGGTGCGAT
The DNA here is from genome assembly GCA_046596275.1 of Bacteroidia bacterium. Classification (GTDB taxonomy): domain Bacteria; phylum Bacteroidota; class Bacteroidia; order Palsa-965; family Palsa-965. Next base: position 4,346 of record JBKJMR010000099.1, read on the forward strand.
GTATGCAATTAATAATGCAATGGGTTCAGGTGGCGCAGGCAATACTGTAAATATTAACACCAATATAATTGATGCTTGCTCTTTCCCCACAAGCACGACTGGTGAATTCCGTGGCATTTCTTCATCAGCCCAGGCAACTACTACCACCATGTTTGACAATAAAGTGACTAATAATGTGGTAGCCGGAACAGGCGATTTTTCAGGAATATATTACAGCGGTTCATCAACCACTATTTGCCTGCTTGCAAATATGTACAGCAATACCGTAAGCGGAAACAGTAAAACCGGTACAGCAGGAACATTTTACATGGTCTATGCACATGCCTCTACACGCACTACTGAATTTGCCGGCAACTTCCTGTTCAATAACAGCGCAACCGCATCGTCCGGAAATATGTATGGGTATTATAATTCTTCGAACGGATTTACAGAAAAGGTTTTATACAATACTTTTTATTCCAATACCGGCGGCTCAGGTGAAACGATCATGCTCTTTGCTGACGCAGGTACAGGTATAGGAGCGATTAAGGAAATATATCTGAATACCATTCATGACATTATTGGTAATTCATCACTATC
>JBKJMR010000118.1:0-5615 GCA_046596275.1 Bacteroidia bacterium
CTTCATCATTTCTTCCAAGATTCCAGTGACAGAATGTGGAAAATGTATGCCAGTTTCCACTTTCATTTATGGATATGAATTGGATACTTATGAATTGAAATTTATGAATGATCAATATAAAATCGAAAACTCAGATTATGAGATTTTCGGTAAAATGAAGACTGAGACGTTTGAAGAGTTAATTAAGTGCCTTAAGACCTCTAAAGCTGTAAAAATGAAATATGTTAGAGCGTTAGGTTAATCATTTCAAAAACTCTTCAATTTCCTTCTCAATATTCCTCTTCGCATTCACTTCATACTTTTCAAAAAAAGCTTCAGTCTTATAAATACGTTCCATTTTAAGAAAATGCATCATCGCTTTTTTGCGACCGGGATTGTAAATGAGGTCAGGAAAAATGGAATATTCTTTTCTTACCTGCTGACAATATTCAGAATACGAATCCCAATCTTGCCCGAGAACCGATAGATCTGCATCGGTGAAAAAGTTGGTGTCGTAATCTGCATTTTGCTGATGTGATTTTGTGGCGAGGATCATTTTCCTGCAACGTTCGATTGAAGCTGTCGGAACTCCGATTGCATTCATGTTTTTTTCGGCAAGCTCGGCGCTTTTTTCTTCGTTGTCTTTTTTTATCACATTATAAACAGCATCGTGATAAAAAACAGCGAAGAGTACAGCATCGTAATCGTTAAGCTGCTCTTTATAAACCGTCAGATGATTTAATAAATTCTCCAGGTGAGAAAGCGTATGATAAAATCTTTTCTTCCCGCTATAAGCCTGCTCAATTTCTGACCATAATTTCTCCGTGAGACCTTTATCGGCAGTGTAGCGCTGAATTAATTCTGTAAAAATTTCTTTGATCATGAGAATCTTACACTCTTATTCCTATCAGTAAAACATCATCGACTTGCTCATTACTTCCGCTCCATTCGTCAAACTTTTGTTCCATCATCTTTCTTTGCTCATCACAAGGTAAATGAGAAACAGCAATTAAGTCTTCCCTGAATTGTTTGTATTTATATTTCTTTCCTTCTTTCCCACCAAACTGATCTGCATAACCATCAGTAAATAAATAAATCATGTCGCCGGATTTTAAATCACCCTGCAACGGTGTGAATGGCATTAATTCATTGTGATGTATGCCTACAGGAAATTTATCCGGATTAAAAATCGTCACTTCTTTATTTCTCACTAACCATACCGGATTGTTTGCGCAGGCAAGATCAAGCTTTGAATTGTTTACGGAAAATGCTGCTAAAGAAATATCCATTCCGTCTTTCACTTCGGATGTATCTGCATTTTGTTCGTGCGCTTGTTTGAGCGAAGAAATAACTTTTTGTCGCAGCAATGTCAGCACCTGTGCGGGATCAGTCACTGCTTTTTCATTGATAATTTCAGAAAGAAAAGCTGCGCTCATTACACTCATAAATCCTCCGGGAACACCGTGCCCGGTACAATCGGCTGCGGCAAGAAGAAACTTTCCGTCTTTTTCAGTACACCACCAAAAATCTCCGCTAACAATATCACGCGGACGATAAAACACAAATGCATCGTTAAAATGTTTTTTCAAAATTCCGGGTGAAGGCAAAATTGCTTCCTGGATTCGACGTGCATAATTAATGCTGTCGGTAATGTCTTTATTCTTTTCTTCGATAACTGCTTTCTGTTTTTCAAGCTGCACGTTTGTTTTTTTACGCAGCTGTGAGCGATTGAATAAAACAAAAAGGAAAAGTATCAGCAATAAACATCCGCCGATAAGCGAGGTGAGAATTGTTTTGCTGAGTGTTGCATCTTTTTCAAGCGAAGCAATAAGATTTTCATTCTTTTCCGATTGATAAAGTGTTTCGAGCTCACGTTGGTGGCGCAACACATTTTCATTCGTCAAACTGTCTTTCATCTTCGTATGACGTTTGAGTGCATCAATCGATTTTTGCAATTGCCCGCTGCGTTCGTAAAGATCGGAGAGTCCTTCCCACAATTCTTTTTCCTGCTCGATCATCCCGATTTTTCTATAGATGATCAATGCATCAAGCATTAACTTTTCGGCCTTTGTATATTGTTTCCGCGCGCTCAGCATCGCGGCATAATTTACCAACGATTGAGAAAGCAAATAATCATTACCCATCGAATCAAGAATAGCCATGCTTCGTTGCATGACAATATCTGCGTTCAATGTATCGCCGTTAGCCTGGTATGCTTTTGCCATACCGCCAAGTGTAATTCCAATCTCATTTTTATCGTCTAATGCATATGCAATTATCAATACTTTTTTACAAATGTCTAACGCCTTTTGTACACTGTCGGGAAAGGCAAGATAAGCCTGTCCGAGATTATTATAAATACCAACGAGGGCCGCACTATCATTAGTAGCTTCTGCAATGCTCATTGACCGGTGTAAATATTTCAAAACCTCCGGATAATTCTGCTGACTCATGTATACGATAGAAATATTCATGGTCGCAATCATGATACCGACATTGTCATGATTTTTCTCTGCAATTTTTAATCCGCGAAGGTGATAGCTGATTGCTTTATTCACATCGCCCATGTCCTGGTAAATAGTGGCGATGGAATTACAAGCATGTGAAATTCCGCTCTCGTTTTTTGTTGATTCTGCTAATGCAAGCGCTTCATGACAATATTTTAATCCGACAGCAAGATTATCGTAGCTCGTATCCCAGCCAATATTGTCAAGGTATTTTATCCGCAGAGTGTCGCTGATCGGTGTGTTAAGCGCTTGTAGCGATCTGCGAAGCCGTTCTTTATCCTGCGCAAAAAGTCCATTGCTTAGTAGCAACAGGATAAACGCCATGAAAAATTTCGGAAGGGTCAGCTTCATATTTCAAAAGTAACGAAAGCAACACGATTATTGTGCAATGATCAAAAACGAATTCCGGCAAGCAAAATATCATCGACCTGTTCAAGCTCGCCTTTCCATGAATTATGCGCGGCTTCTGCCTTTTAATGTTGCTGTTCCATTGGCAAATGAATACAATAATCTGTTAAGTGCGGACTTATCTTATTTCACCGCATTCACCTTCACCACACCCAATTCTTTCCCGATCTTTTCAAATGCAACAAGCGCTTTATCCAAATGTTCTTGTTCATGCGCTGCGCTGATCTGTACACGAATACGCGCCTGCTCTTTCGGAACAACAGGATAGAAAAATCCGATCACGTAAATTCCTTCTGCCAATAATTTTTCGGCAAATGTTTGTGCAAGCTTTGCATCGTACAACATTACCGGAACAATTGCAGAATCACCTTCACGGATATCGAGACCGGCTTTTTTAATTCCTTCTTTGAAATATTTTACATTTCGTTCGAGCTTATCGCGCAAAGCAGTTGTTTCGCTGAGCATATCAAAAACTGCAATCGAAGCGCCAACGATTGCCGGCGCAAGCGAATTTGAAAATAAATAAGGACGTGAACGCTGACGAAGCATTTCAATAATTTCTTTTTTGCCGGTCGTAAATCCACCCATCGCACCGCCCAGTGCTTTACCTAATGTGCCGGTAATAATATCAACGCGGCCCATTGCGTTTCCTGCTTCCACCGCACCACGACCTGTTTTACCAATGAAACCGGTTGCATGCGATTCATCCACCATCACAAGCGCATTGTATTTATCAGCGAGATCACAAATTTTATCCATTGGAGCAACGTAACCGTCCATTGAAAAAACGCCATCTGTAACAATGATCTTAAAGCGACAACCAGCCGCAGCTTTTAATTGCGTTTCCAAATCATTCATGTCGCAATTTTTGTAGCGGAAACGTTGCGCTTTGCAAAGTCGAACACCGTCGATAATTGAGGCATGATTTAATTCATCCGAAATAATTGCATCGTTCTCGCCGAATAAAGGTTCGAATACACCGCCATTCGCATCGAAACAAGCAGCATATAAAATCGTGTCTTCTGTTTGGTGAAACTTTGCAATTTTTTCTTCAAGCGTTTTATGAATATCCTGCGTGCCGCAAATAAATCGCACGCTCGACATACCATATCCGTGTGTGACAAGCGCTTTGTCGGCTGCGGAAATAAGTCGCGGATTCGATGAAAGACCGAGATAATTATTTGAGCAAAAAATGATCACTTCTTTACCGTTCACTTTCACCACCGCACCCTGCGGAGTTGTGATGACACGTTCCCGTTTGAAAAGACCCGCTTCTTCGATTGATTTTAATTCTGCTTCGAGGTGTGCTTTTAAATCGCCGTACATAGGATAGAAATTTGTTGTGTAAAGATAAGCACCAAATCCACTGGCGAAGGAACGCCTGAGGTTTTTATTTGCGGGATAATAAAGATTGTATGGAAATTGTACATTCGCAGCATTGACCTCTAAACAACATATCGTTAGATTTTTCAATTACCATCGCACGAAATTTCAGCTGCGCTTGTTTTGCTTTTTATTGTGTGTGTTGCCGGGCACAACTGTTTTCGCACAACAACCCTCTTTCTTTTTGCTCGGTGAAGATCAGTTTGAAGGTGTCCAGATCTACGATGTAATCCAGGATAATGCAATGAATTACTGGATTGCTACCGATAACGGTGTTTACAAATACGATTGTTATTCATATACTTTGGTACAATGCGAAGGCGTTCATGCACTTTCCGTGTTTGGATTTGTAAAAAGTAATTCAGGCGTTATCTATTGTCACAATCTTAACGACCAGGTACTGCAGATCAAAGATGGTATTTGCAAATTATTCTATGAATTAAAAACGGAAGAACGATCTGCCGACATCTACTTATCCATTACTGCCCGCAATGAATTAATGGTACTCACCAAAACTGCATTGCTGTTTAATGAAGATGGTTTACCGGTTAAATGCACCCGGCTGCACTACAACTATTATGGATTTCCGTTTTTAACAGCCGGTGGACAAACGATATGTCATATTGCCGATTCCGATTCTTTGCTTGTTTATGAAAACGGAAATTTCCAAACGATAAAGCTCAACAATGACGGCGCTACAGTGGATGGCGTTCTTAAATTTTTCACACTGTCCGGAAAAAATTATGCCATCAGTACAGCCGGCAAGGAAATTTATTCTTTCGACGCGCACGATTATTCGTTGAAATTAAATTCATCAGCCACATTTGATCAGCTTAGGGGATTTCTGCGTTTCTATAATGAAAATAACCAAATCTGGACGGCAGGCTCTATTTCGGGTGTGAGCGTTTTATCGGGTGACGACGATTTGAAACTGTCGGAAATTTATTACCCGCAATATTTTATTTCAGACGTGTACCGCGACATTGAAGGAAATCTCTTGCTGAGCACTTTCAATCACGGGATATTAATTATTCCTAACCCGGATATTCCTGATGTATTACCTGTTGCTGATAACCGTTCTGTTGTGAGCGTTCATACGGATAATGTGTTCGGCATGCTGATGGGAACACTTACCGGTGAATTGATCGCATATAAAAATGGCAATTATTCTTCGCTTTCAAATTCCGGGTCGCGGCCGCTGCAAGCAGTTTTCAGCTGGCAGGAATTTCCATTCGTATTATTTGATGATGGAAATATTAAAGCCCTGAATAAAAAAACGGGTGAAATTTTCATTGTCACTAAAGGATCATTAAAAGATGCAACGCTCGGGGACTCGGC